>JBPBQU010000550.1:0-9482 GCA_050955085.1 Janthinobacterium lividum
GCTGGCCGGTTCTCTGCTGGCTGCGGTGCTGGCGGCGATCGTGTTGCGGATACGGAACCGCACGTATCGTCGGCTGTACGAGGAGGAACAGGTCGACGATGACGATGACGGGATCCCGAACGCCTATCAACATGACGAGACCTGAAGGTCGGCACGCGTTTCCCGCTGGGTGAACACCTGGTGGCGGGTACCCCGATCGGTCGGACCTGGCCCGTGTCGGGGGTTCATCACCGCCGCACTGATGGCAGACGCCGAGCACCGCGCAGGTGCAGGAAGTCGTGACCCTCCGTGGTGTCTCGGCGGGTGGGTTCCCGAGGGGCCTTGCCGTCGTCTTCACCACCCGAGCCTGGGTTCAGCGACGGGTTCCCGCGCCGACGTCAGGTCAGAGAACCTCGACCAGGCCGGTGTCGAGGTCGTAGCGCGCTCCGCGCACGTCCAGGCTTCCGGCGCGCACTGCTCGACGGATGATCCGGCTTCGCTTCACCAGTTGTTCGGTGACCATGCGGGTGTTCTCACGCACCGCGTTCTCGATGAGGTCTCCGGGTTGGTCGCGGACCGCCAGGACGGCGGGGCGGATGGCCTCCACGATCCGCTGAACGTGCTCGGGTCCACGTCCACCGCTTTCCACGACCTTGACGGTGGCGCTCACCGCACCGCACCGCTCGTGGCCGAGGACGAGCAGCAAGGGGGGAGCGAACTCACCGACGGCGAACTCGATGCTGCCCAGGATCGCGCTGTCCACGATGCCGCCCGCGACGCGCTGATCGAAGACGGCGCCGACGCCCTCGTCGAACAGGAGCTCCGGGGACACCCTTGAATCGGAACACCCCAAAGCGATCACGAAGGGATGCTGACCCTGGGCGCTGGCGTGCACGGCGTCCACGTCCTGACCGGAGTGGTGCGCCTGCCCGGTGGCAAAGCGGATGTTCCCGGCGATCAGACGGTTCAGGGCAGCGTCCCCGGTGGACGGCCACGGTTCCGCAGCGGAGGCCGGGGAAGCGCCTACTCCCAGGGTGATGCCGGCCCCGGTCAACCCGAGGGCACCGATCATCCTGCGCCGGTTCAGAATCGGACGTTCGCTCACGAGTACTCCCCTCATCGCCCGCCGACTCGAAGTCGTTGGGTCGGGCAACTGTCAGGGTGAGGTTACGCAGTAGGGCGGCAAATTGTCGAACAACCCGGTGTCGGTCCCAACCCCCACGAGTGAACCCGGGCACCTGGTGAAACGTGGGCGTCTCCGCCCGCCTGGATGCCCACACGTTGAAGGGTTCTAGAAGGTCTCGACCGGACGGCCAGTCGTCAGCTGCCGACTCTGCTCGAAAACGTCCGTGACGAGACCTGGACGACCGGTCGGATCGCAGTCGACTGCGCGGTGCCGGCGAGATCAGGATCGCGGGGTCCTGTTTCGCCTACGTGGCTGGATCGTGTCCGCCCTGTTCAGCTGTGTTTTCCCTTCCGAAGTCGGACCAACCCGCCTCCCAAGGCTCCGGTGAGTTGCGGTGCTCAGGGGATCGGCGCACCTGCGGCCACATCGCTGCAGTGCTTCCCACGATGACGCCGCCGACCATCAACGACACCGCGAAGAAGCGCGCGCCATCTGGTGAGGCGCAGAAAGCAGTGGCCGCCGCAGCCGACCCACATGGCACCTCGACCCCGTTGAGCGACTCCGAGCGGGGAAAGAACAGCACCAGCACTCCGACTGCGGCCAGGATCACGCCGAGAAGGATCATCCGAAAGTGCGTCATCGGTCGCTCCCGTCATCGCTGTGAGGGGTGTGATCCTCGCACCGTTCGGTGCTCCGCACCTCCCCGGCCTGCGCTGTCGCTTCGCTTCGGCACCCCGGCGACCTTGCAGGTGCGGACCAGTGGCGCTCGACGCGCGTCCCCCTATCGCTGTGAGCCGAGGCAGGCCAAGATCAGGGGGTCCGAACGTCCTCAGCGCGCCGCGGGAGGTCCAGCCAGGAGTTCCACGCAGGTCGAGACCGACAGTCAACCTGAGCTCAAGCGGGTCATAGGGTCACCAAGGATCCCAGCCAGATCTTCCCGAAGATCATGCTGACGGGACTCGGCATCACGGCTCTGGTGTACGTCCTCGTCTCGATCTGCGCCGTCGCGGTCGTGCCGGTCGGAGAACTCGCCGCGAGCGAGACCCCGTTGGTCGAGGTCGTCCACACCGCCGACCCGGGATTCCCGATGTCGGACCTGCTGCCGTTCATCTCGATGTTCGCCGTCGCCAACTCCGCTCTCATCAACATGATGATGGCCAGCCGGTTGCTCTACGGCATGAGCCGGTAGGGCGTCCTGCCGCCTTTCCTCTCCAAGGTGCACGCTCGCCGCCAGACACCGTGGATCGCGATCCTGGTCACCACGGGCATCGCACTGGTGCTCATCACCTACGTGTCCCTCGCTCCCGATTCCCCCGCCGTCGCCATCCTGGGCGGCACGACGTCGCTGCTCCTGCTGACGGTGTTCTGTATCGTGAACGTCACGGTCCTGGTGCTGCGCAAGGACAGCGTGGAGCACAAACACTTCTCCGCGGGGAAGGTGCTGCCGGTCCTGGGGGCGCTGTTCTGCGCTTATCTGGTGCTGCCGTGGACGTCGGGCCGCGACCTCGAGCAGTACCGCATCGCGGGGATCCTCGTCGCCCTCGGCGTGGTCCTGTGGGCGATCACCTACGCCGTCAACAAGCGCGCCCGACGTGATGCCGGGCGGATGGACCGCAGCGACGTCGACTGACCCTGCCGACCGACCCTGTCGATTCACGCTGTCGACGCAGACCCCTCGGTGGACCGGCACGGCGGGTGCGTGCCGGTCTGCTGGCTGGGCACACACCCGCCGCTGGCTATTGCTTTTCGATCCCTATCAGTCGATTCTCGATACATGAGTCATGGTGTCATCGCGGGGTTGCGAGCCTGCATCGTGGTGGTCCTGCTGGGCGCGGTACTGGTGCAGGCGGCAGTCGTCCCGTCCTACGCTGCGGACAACGCACGCGCCTTCCCCGAGGTCGCCTACCTACGCTGGCCCTACACCGTGGTGGCGGACGGGGCTGTGGGCTGTGTGCAGGTTGCCCTGCTGATGATCTGGGCGTTGCTGACGATGGTGAGCTACGGGGAGATCTTCACCGATCGGGCCTTTCGCCGGGTCGACGTGATCATCGGCGCCGGGGTCGTCGCCACCTTGCTGTCGACGGGTGTGTGGCTGCATCTGTTCGTCATCGTGGGGCAGGGCGGCCTCGGAGCCCTCTTCTTCGCGAGCGCCGCATTCGTCGCCGGCGCGGGGTTCGTGCTGCTCATGGTGGTCATGCGAAGCCTGTTGCGCTCGGCGACGGTCCTGCGGAACGAACTCTCCGAGGTCGTCTGATGGCCGTCATCGTCGACCTCGACGTCATGCTGGCCAAACGCAAGATGTCCGTGGGCCAATTCTCCCGGGAGATCGGCCTCACCCCGGCCAACGTCGCTGTTCTCAAGAACGGGCGCGCCAAGGCTGTGCGGTTCAGCACCCTCGACGCAATCTGCCGGGTGCTGGGTTGTCAACCCGGTGACGTCCTGCGGTGGGTGCCGGACGATGCCACCGATACGTGATCGACGGCCACCGCCGGTTCGTCAGGGGCCGTTCGACGGACGTGAAACCCCGTCGGTCAGGCCCGCGAAGGCGCTCACGATCTCTTCCTGGCGAGGATGAGGCATTGGGGTGTTCGCTCGTGATCCACAGCGGCCCGGTCCAGACGCACCAGTACGTCGAGGTCGGCCTCGCCCAGGATGGTGGTGAGGTGGTCGGGGTCGTGGCGGTAGTTGACGAAGTCGACGACGTGTCCGTACCCGCTGGCCCGCTCGACGCGCTCACCGGTACCGGACTGGAACGCGACGAGGAGGTGACCACCCGGTTCGAGGACGCGCGCGCACTCGCCCGCAACTACCGATAGTTCACCGGGTGGGGTGTGGATGATGCTGTACCAGGCGAGTATCCCGGTGAGGTTGGCGTCGGGCAGTGGTAGCGCATCCAGGGACGCGACGTGGAAGGGCAGGTCGGGATGAGCTGATCGAGCGGTGTCGATCATCTGCGGGGAGAGGTCGAAACCGGTGACGTCCAGGCCGTGAACGGCCAGGTAGGTGCTGACCCGGCCGGCTCCACAGCCGATGTCGGCAACGGGTCCCGAGTTCACGCTGTGGCATCGACGGATGAAGTCGTCGAGGACTGCGACGTCGAGAGTGGTTTCCACGGTCAGTCCCGGCAGCAGAGTGGCGTAATCCCGGGCGACCGTGTCGTAGGCGTGGCGGGTGTCGGCCAGGTGGGCGGGTTCGGTCACGGCGATCACCGTAGACGGACGGTGGTGTCGTCGGTGCCGCCGGTGATGATCGGTGGTTTCCGGGACGAGGATGTGCGCTCTGCCAGGAGAGTAGGGGTGCCCGGTAGACGACGTGGGGAGTTGTCACCCGAAGGGGGCGAGTCACGAAACCGACGTTTGACGGGTCCGAGTCGGACCAGCGCGTTCTGTCGTCGTTACCTGCCCTGGGGGCGACCACCTCCGGGACCTCGTTCGGTGTCGGTGGCGGCGTTGCTCGGGGCAGTGCGGTTGTCATCCCCACCCGTGAGTCGTTGCAAGGCCAGGAACACCGCGTCCACCGCATCGACGGGAACGAGTAGATGATCGTGACGGGAACCCGCGATCACGTTGCACGGGATGCCCTTTGCCGCGAGTGCCGTGCTGACGGCGGCGGTGAGACCTACCGCGTCGAGCGCGGAATGAACGGTGAGGGTGATCCAGGCAGCCACGAAGTCGTACGACACTGCCAGACGGTCGGCGTCGTCGCGGGCGATCACGAACGACGGGCCCTCGGTCTCACGCACGCTGGCTTCCACCAAGACCTCTGGGGGCAGGGAGGCGGTCGTGACGAACACGTATTCTCCTGCTCGCCGCGTCGGCGCCATCGAGCGGAGGATTTGCTCGAGGTCGGAGATCGCCATGGCGGGATGCTCCCACGTCAGGGTCAAGGTCTGGTTGCTCGGCTGAAGTCAGGGGCCGCGGACCGGGGTTGGTCGGTGAGTCGAGTGGATCTCTGCGGCACGAGGGACCACGCCGAACGACAACCGTGTTTCTGACGACCGGCAGCGGACGAGAACCGTCCGGTTTCGAGTGGACTCATCTGTGCTCACGCCAGGTCTTCCTCGCGCGGCATGAATTCCTGGCCGGTCCAGCGGTCGGGTTCGCACGAGGTGTGCCCCGCGGAAGGCGCCCCCTGCGGCGGTGACCTCCGGGCCGCCACCGCTGTGCATCCAGTCGATCGTCGACAGCGCCTCAAGACTCGGGTTTGCGGCCGATTCAGTCCTAGCAAAGTTCTTCTAGAACCTGCCCGTCGTGGCGCAGGTGCAACCACAGGAGGCCACTGTGAACCACCCGCATGACTTGACCCCGCCCCGCACGAGGCAGCCGATCAGCAAGCCCGCACCCATAAGCCCATGAGCCCAGCCTGTTCGTGCCCGCCGACGTCGGCGGGTGGTCGCGTTGACGCTGGCCATGGGTGGGGTCAGCTTGGTCGGCATCGGTGCCTTCGCCAGTTGGTCGGCGACCGCCAACAAGGATTCCGGCACCCTCAGCGCGGCGAATGCGTCCGCGACCTTGCTGGACGCAAACGGTGGCACCGTCACCACCGGCGTCGCCGACCTGGTGCCTGGGGACTACTTCTACCGCTACGTCGACGTACGCAACGACGGTGGCGCAGCGGCGCTCTTCACGGGGACCGTCAGCACCGCCGGTGATCTGGCCGGTTACCTGACGGTGGAGGCGGCCGCCTGTGTCCTGCCCTGGCTCACCGTTGCGAGCGTCAGCACGTGCGCAACACCCACGGTGATCGGCTCAGGTCTACCCACCAGTAGTACGCCGTCGGTGGCCGTGACCCACGGCAGCATCGGCGCCGGCGCGGCCAACGCCCAGCACGAGCGTTACAAGGTCACTTTCTCGTCCACCGCCCACGCACCGCGTGTTCCGGCGGCGTCAGAAAACCCCCTGCACCTGCCCCTCTGCCCCTGCAGCAAGCAGGGCCACGGGAATCTGAACCGGGGTGGCAGGGTCACCGGCAGCGCTCGTCGAAGTCGAGTGATGACGGTACTCACCTGGATGCGAGCAGATCGCGCGGCGTTCCACGGAACGGGTTCACGTCACGACGTGCAGCACTGGCTTGAACTCGACCGTGCGCAGGGATGCGACCGGTAGGCAGGAGGTTCAGTGCGGTCGGCGACCCACGAGAGCGGTTGTCTCGAACTCCTCGGAGAACTCGGTGAACGCCTCCAGCCCTGCTCGCGTCGCGATGTCCACGGCGAGGTCAGCCTGACCCTGCGAGACCTCGCAGAACAGCCACCCCCCGGGTGCCAACCACCGCATCGCCCCCGAAACCACCCGACGGAACACGCTCAGACCGTCCGGGCCACCGTCGACGGCCAGCGGGTTCTCGTGATCGCGCGCCTCGGGCGGCAGGAAGGCGATCTCGTCGTGCGGGACGTAGGGGACGTTGGCGAGCAGGACGTCGACGGTTCCCGCCAGCAGCGGAGGTAGGGCGTCGTAGAGATCCCCGGTGTGCACGGTGACCCCGGGCAGGTTGCGCCGCGCACAGGCCACCGCGGCCGGATCGAGGTCGGCGGCGTGCACGACGAGGCCGGGAATCCAGCGGGTGACGGCTCCCGCGAGGGCCCCCGTCCCGCAGCACAGGTCGAGGAGGGTGCCATCGGGGGCGAGGCGGGCGCGGGCGAGTCGCGCCAGGTGTTCCGTGCGGTGTCGGGGGACGAAGACCCCGGGGGAGATCAGATAGCGGACGCCGCAGAACTCCGCCCAGCCCAAGACGTCTTCGAGCCGTTCACCGGTGACGCGGCGTCGGACGAGGAGTTCGCGGCGCGCGGGGTCGGCGGTCGCCTCGACGAGCAGCGACGCCTCCTCCTCGGCGAAGACGCAACCGGCGGCCCGCAACCGGGCGACGAGTTCGGGGGGAGGTTCGCTCATCCGGGTGACGGTAGGGGTTGGCGCAGGGTGCGTCTCCGCTAGCACCACCATCGTGCCCGGTGGTCGCAAGGCGCGGCCCCCGACGAGCACGGTCGCGGTCGTAGGGGTCGCCCGTCGTGACAGGGGAATCCGGACCCGCCCGGCGCGGTTGCCACCCACGAAGGTTCTCCCGCAAGGTTCTCCCCGGAAGGTCGATGTCATGCCGCTCCCCCTCTCGATCCTGGACCTCGCACCGATCGCTCCCGGTGAGTCCGCGGGTGAGAGCATCGCGGCGAGCGTCGCGCTCGCGCAGACCGCTGAGCGCCACGGTTACGAGCGCGTCTGGTACGCCGAGCACCACAACATGGCGAGCATCGCCTCCTCCGTGCCGGCCGTCCTCATCGCCCATGTCGGGGCGCACACCAACACCATCCGGCTCGGCTCCGGCGGCGTCATGCTGCCGAACCACTCCCCGCTGGCGATCGCCGAGCAGTTCGGCAGCCTGGACGCGATGTACCCGGGCCGCATCGACCTCGGTCTCGGCCGGGCGCCCGGTTCCGACGAGCAGACCACCTATGCCCTGCGCCGCGACCCGGCCGCGTCCGCCTCCTTCCCCGAGGACGTCGCCGAGCTGCGTGCCTACCTGGCGGGTCAGTCACGGGTTCCCGGTGTGAGCGCCGTCCCCGGTGCCGGCTCGCGCATCCCGCTCTACATCCTGGGTTCCTCGACCTTCGGTGCGCACCTCGCCGCGGCGATGGGCCTGCCGTACGCGTTCGCCTCGCACTTCGCCCCCCAGTCACTCGGTGCCGCCGTCGCGGCCTACCGCGCGGAGTTCCGGCCCTCGGAGCAGCTGGAGCGTCCGCACGTCATCGCCGCGGTCAACGTCGTCGCCGCGGACTCGGGCCAGGAGGCACGCGCCGCCTTCGAGGGTGTGCAGCGCAACTTCGCCACGTCCCTCTTCGGTCGCGGGCGCACGTTCACCGACGAGGAGGTGGACCTGCTCATGGAGAGTGCCGCGGGCATGCACGTACGGCAGATGCTGTCCTACGCCGCGGTCGGCACCCCGAGCGAGGTGCGCGGTTACCTCGAGGACTTCGCGCGCCAGGCCGGGGCGGACGAGTTGATCGTCGCCCACCAGGCGCGGACGACGCCGGCCCGGCTGCGCTCGGTCGAACTGCTGGCCGACGCCATGGTGGGCGTCGGAGTCTGACGTCGCGCCCGCGCCCCCGGCTCGCCAGGCGCGGTGGACCCGGTGTCGACGCACGAGCGGGACTCAGTTGAGCGTTCACCCCCTGCACCCGTCCGGTACGGCGTTCTAGCATCGGAGGGTGCCCCGTCTCGCCTCCCACACCCTGTCCATCCCCGGTTCCGGGATCCGGCACATCCTGGAGCTCGCGCGGGACCTGGACGAGGTGATCTTCCTGAACGTGGGGGAGCCGGGCCTGGCGGTGGCCCCGCACGTCCTCGCGGCGGGGGCGCGGGCGTGGGAGGCCGACGTCACCAACTACACCGCGAACGGCGGGATGGCGGCGCTGCGCTCGGCCATCGTCAAGAAACTGAAGCGGGACAACGACCTTGTCGTCGACGTGGAGCAGGTGTGGGTCACCGCCGGGGGTATGCAGGCCCTGCACCAGGCGATGTCCCTGACCCTCGACGCGGGTGACGAGGTCCTCGTGCCCGATCCGGGATACGTGAACTTCTCGATGGCCGCGCGTCACGTGGGTGCCGTCCCGGTGCCTTACCCACTGGACGAGGCGACGGGTTTCCAGCCCGATCTCGCCGCCCTGGAGGCCGCGATCACACCCCGCACGCGGGTGCTGCTCGTCAATTCCCCGTCGAACCCGCTGGGGACGGTCCACGGTGCGGTGGAACTACGAGGGCTGCTGGACGTCGCCGCCCGCCACGACCTCTGGGTCATCAGCGACGAGGTGTACGAACGTTTCACCTACGACGCGCCGCACGTCAGCACGGCGACCCTCGATCCCGACGGTCGGGTGCTCTCGGTGTTCTCGTTCAGCAAGACGTACGCGCTGACGGGTGCGCGGGTCGGGTGGCTCGTCGCGCCGCCGGAGTGGGCGCCGTTGTTGCGGGCCGCGCAGGAGGCGGTCGTCAGCTGCGTCAACGCACCCGCCCAGCTCGCCGCGCTGGCGGCCCTCGACGGTGACCAGGGTTGTGTCGACGCCGCCCGGGAGCATTACCGGGCAAACCTCGATGCGGCCTGCGAACTGCTGTCCGGCAGAGGTATCCGTTACCAACGACCGTCCGGGGCGTTCTACCTGTGGGTCGACGTGTCGCATGTCAGTGCGGGTGACGTGGCGGCGTGGTGCGAGCAGTTCCTCGTCTCCGCGCGCGTCGCGGTCGCCCCGGGGAGCGCGTTCGGAGCCAGCGGTGAGGGCTGGATCCGGGTGTCGCTCGCCGGGACGCGCGCGGACGTCCTCGAGGGGTTGTCCCGGTTACCGAGTCCGACGAACCACTCGGACCCGGGGGGGCTCACCTGAGCAGGTTGATGCTGG
>JBPBQU010000551.1:0-9223 GCA_050955085.1 Janthinobacterium lividum
GGTCCGGGCGGGTGTCGGCCAGGCGGCGCACCATGTTCACCTCGGTGCCGATCGCGAACGCCGTTCCCGCGGGGGCCGCGTCGACGACCCGCTGGATGTACAGCGTCGACCCGGCCTCGTCGGCCGCGTCCACGACCTCCATCGGGCACTCGGGGTGCACCACGACGCGTACGTCGGGGTTCGCGGCCCGGGCGGCCTCGATCTGGGACACCGTGAACCGTTGGTGCACCGAGCACCATCCCCGCCACAGGACGACGCGGGCGTCCGTGAGGTCCTCGGTGGAGTTGCCACCGCGGGGTTTGCGCGGGTCCCACACGGGCATCTGTTCCAGCGGGACACCCATCGCCTTCGCGGTGTTTCGCCCGAGGTGCTGGTCGGGGAAGAACAGCACCCGCTGACCGCGTTCGAAGGCCCACTCGAGCACCTCGCGCGCGTTCGAGGAGGTGCACACGATGCCGCCGTGCTCACCGCAGAAACCCTTGAGCGCTGCCGCGGAGTTCATGTACGTGACGGGGATGACGGGAACCCGGCCCGCGGCGTCGGGTTGCGTGCCGTACAGCGCCGTGAGCTGTTCCCAGCAGGCGTTCACGGAATCGATGTCGGCCATGTCCGCCATCGAGCATCCCGCGGCGAGATTCGGCAAAATGACGGATTGTTCCGGTGTGGTGAGCAGGTCGGCCGTTTCGGCCATGAAGTGGACACCGCAGAACACGACGAACTCTGCCTCGGGGTGCAGTTCGGACTGCTGAGCCAATTGGAAGGAGTCACCCACGAAATCGGCGTAGCGCACGATCTCGTCGCGCTGGTAGGCGTGCCCGAGAATGCTCACCCGGGATCCCAGGGTGGCCTTCGCCGCGCGGATCCGGGCATCCAGTTCGTCCCCGGGCAACAAGCGGTAGGTCGCCGGGATCTGCTGCTGCACAGGGGTGTCGGAGGGGGCGGGGTCCTGGCGGGAGGCGCCCGCGCCGTACGTCGGCAGCGGCAGGGGTTGTCCGGGGACGGCATCGAACTGCCACGGCCCGGTGGGGAGGTCGTCGTCGCAGGTCGCGTCGGACACCGTGTTTGTCTCGGACGCGCTGCCCGGCGCGCGGGTCAGCAGGGCGATCTGGGTGGGGATGGATGCCATCTCCGGAGCCTTCTCTCAGGTCGAGATCTCACGTCGAACGACGTGTGATCGGGTGGTGCTCAGGCGCCCGGCCCGGCTGAACGCGGCGGGCCGTCTGGACCTTCCGGGACGAGCGCCCGGTAGAGCTTGGGGGGCCGGTGCCGGCCCCCGGTCTGATGTTCCCCGGTGGGCACGATGACCCCGGAACCCTCGATCTGACGCCGGAAGTTCGCCGGGTCGAGGGGTCGGTGGAGGATGGCCTCGTGCACCTCGCGGAGTTCGGCGAGGGAGAACTGCTCGCCCAGGAAGTGCAACGCCACGTTGGCGTGCTGCACCTTGGTGCGCAGCCGCCACAGCGCGTAGCGCACGATCTCGTCGTGGTCGAAGGCGAGCCCCGTGCAGTCGTCCGCTGTCGTCCACCGCACGTTCTCGCCCTTGGTCGATGCCGCGGCGAGGTGGTTGCGCACCAAGGCGGAGTAGACCACCGAGACGACCCGCTGACCGGGGGAGCGGTCGGGGCGGCCGAACGTGTAGAGCTGCTCCAGATAGCTGGGCCGCAGGCCCGTGGTCTCGGCCAGTGTCCGCCGGCCCGCATCGCTCAGGCTCTCACCGGTGCACACCCAACCGCCGGGCAGCGCCCACTGACCGTCGAACGGGTCACGCGTGCGACGTACCAGGGGCAGGTGCACGCGCACGGTTCCGGCGGCGTCGGGGAGCAGGGCGAAGATCACCGTCGACACGGCGACGAGGAAGGCCTGGGAGGTGCTCCCGCCCTGGACGCTCATCCTGGATCGTCATCCCTCAGTAAGGGTCATTGTGACAACAACTGGTGGCAGGAGACTAGGCCACGTCTCGTGCGGTTGTCGACCGGCCCCCTGTCGGATGCCGGAAAAACGGGGGTGACAACTCCGCGGGAGCGGACGTACGGTTGCAGGACACGGGAAGGAGGTGGTCCGAAACATGATTTCAAGTCGGACATGTGAGGTGGCTGCCCGCTAGCAGCTGCGTGATGGACGCGGACCGCTTCTGGTCGCCCCGCACAGCGCGGCGAATCCATGGCAGTCACCGGGTCCCCGGGTGCCGGTCAGTCCACCGGCCCACGGCGGCGAGCCCCTGCTCGGCGACGTGGCAGCACCCGGGGGCTTTTCCCTGCCCCGACCTATCCTGGTGGGTGTGAGTTCACCACCGGCGGCGAGCCGGTCCGCGCCCCGTCGTCGTTTCCTCGCCGACATCACCCCGTTACGCGTCTCCCCCGCCTTCCGCAGGTTGTGGGCCGGGCAGTCGCTCGCCTCCATCGGCACCCAGCTGACCGTGGTGACGGTGGGGTTGCAGGTCTACGCGCTGACGTCCTCGACCTTCGCCGTCGGGTTGGTCGGTTTGTTCGCCCTCGTCCCGCTCGTGGGCCTCGGCCTCTACGGTGGATCGCTCGTCGACGCCCATGACCGGCGCACGGTGGCCCTCGTCGCCTCGCTGGCGTTGTGGGTCCTCGCCCTCGCGATCGCGGCCCAGGCCTGGCTGCAACTGGGCTCGCTCCACCTGCTCTACGGCCTCGTCGCGTTGCAGAGCGCGGCGTTCGCCATCGACACCCCGGCGCGCTCCGCCATCGTCCCGGGCCTGGTGTCGCGTGAACAGTTGCCGGCCGCCAACGCCCTGTCCGGTACGGCGCAAGCCCTGGCCCTCACCCTCGGCCCACTGCTGGCGGGTGTCCTGGTCGGGGCGTGGGGTTTCCGGGCCGCCTACACCGTCGACGCGGTGACGTTCCTCGCCGCCCTCGCCGGGGTCTACCGGTTGCCCCCGATGCCTCCCGAACCAGGTCTCGACGGGGAACGGCGACGGCCCGGGTGGAGATCGGTCCTGGAGGGGATGCGGTTCCTGGGAACCCGGCCCAACGTGCGGATGACGTTCCTCGTGGACCTGTGCGCCATGGTGTTCGCGATGCCGCGGGTCCTCTACCCCGCGCTCGGCGCGGTCGTGCTGGGTGGGGGGGCACGCACCGTCGGGATCCTCAGCGCCGGGTTCGCGTTCGGGTCGGTGCTGGCTGGGCTCTTCTCCGGGCGCCTCGGTGGCGTGCGCCGCCAGGGGGCGGCGGTGGTCGCGGCGGTGGTGGTCTACGGCAGTGCCCTCGCCGCGGTCGGTGTGGTGCTGGTCGTCGCACCGGAGCACGCCGGGTGGCGGTTGTGGGTCTGCGTGGGACTGCTCGCCGGGTGCGGGGCGGCGGACGCGGTCAGCTCCGTCTTCCGCAACACCATCCTGCAGGTGGCGACACCGGACTCGATGCGGGGCCGGTTGCAGGGCATCTTCATCGTGGTCGTCGCCGGTGGGCCACGCCTGGGTGACCTCGTCCTGGGTTCCGGTGCCCAGGCGGCCGGCGAGGGGTGGGCTGCGCTCGTCGGCGGTCTGCTGTGCGTGCTCGCGGTACTGGCCCTGGCGCGCTGGCAGCGCCGTTTCGTCCACTACGACGCGCACCATCCCGAGGCGTGAGGGTCAGCCCCGCACCCGCTGGTAGTCCTCGAGGGCGACCACGCGTTCGTGTGCGTGGTCGACCATGCGTTGGGGGTAACCGTGGGCGTACCCGTCGGCCGCGTCCCACGGTGTGTGCACCGCCTTGCCCGGCAGGTGCCGCAACTCAGGGACGTAGCGGCGCACGTAGTCGCCCTGCGGGTCGAACTTCTGCCCCTGGGTCACCGGGTTGAAGATGCGGAAGTAGGGCGACGCGTCGGTGCCCGACCCCGCCACCCACTGCCAGCCGTGGTTGTTGCTGGCCAGGTCCCCGTCGCGCAGCCAGTGCAGGAACTCCCGCGCCCCGTACCGCCATTCCACGTGCAGGTCCTTGACGAGGAAACTCGCCACGATCATGCGCAACCGGTTGTGCATCCAGCCCTCGGCCCGCAGCTGGCGCATCCCGGCGTCGACGACGGGGAAGCCGGTGCGGCCCTCGGCCCATGCCTCGAAGTCCGCACCGGGGCGGTGGTAGCGCAGTCCGGCGAGCTGCGGCCGGTAGTACTCGCGGGCGGAATCCGGCCGGTGCCACAGGACGTCGGCGTAGAACTCACGCCAGGCCAGCTCGGTGCGGAACACCTCCGCCCCGCGTGAGGGGGTCTGGGCGAGGTCGGCGAGCAACGTCCGTGGGTGCACCTCGCCCCACTTCAGCGACACCGACAGCTGGGAGGTGCCGGCGTGGTCGGGACGGTCGCGCTCGTCGGCGTACTCGGTGAGACCGGTGGCGAGGAAGTCGTGCCAGCGCTCGCGGGCGGCGTCCTCCCCGGCTTCGGGCAGGACGAGCTCACCGAGGTCGGGTTCGGCCGGCCAGTGGGGTCCGTCGACACCCGGGCCCTCCCCACCCCAGGTCACCGCGGCCGGAGAGCCCGCCGGCGCGGGCCAACCGCGGTCGGCCCAGACCCGGGAGAAGGGCGTGAACACCTGGAACGGTTTACCGGAACCGTTGAGGATCGTCCCCGGCCCGATGGCGTACGGCGTCCCGGTGCGCACCAGCTCACCGTCGCCCTGCGCCAGCGCTGCCGCGACGGCCTCGTCGCGGCGGCGTCCGTAGGGGCCCGCGTCGGCGCTCACGTGGACGCGGCGGGTCGACGTGCGCGCCGCGACCTGCGCCACCACGTCGACGGGATCGCCGTGCTCGACGACGAGGTGGCCGCCGAGGCTCGCGTCGAGGGCCCGCAGCGCCCGCAGCAGATAGGCGCGGCGCACGGGACCCGAGGGTTCCCAGATGGCCGGGTCGATCACGAACAACGGCAGGACGTCCTGGGATCCCCCGTCCTGGGCTCCCGATTCCTGGGATTCCCCTTTCTGAGATCTCGCGTCTGAGGCCGCGGCCAACAGGGCGGGATGGTCGCGCAGTCGAAGGTCTCGACGGAACCACAGAACGGTGGCGGGGGAAGTCACGATCCTGGACGCTAGCCGGGGCCTGCGACGGTCGCGACTCGCCGCCCCGGGCAGGACCGGTGGGCGCGGGAAGGGGATGCGGCCATCCCTGTCGATACCGGATGATGTGACGTGTGAGCGATCTCATCGACACCACCGAGATGTACCTCAAGACGGTCTTCGAACTGGAAGAGGAAGGCATCGTGCCGATGCGCGCTCGCATCGCGGAGCGTCTGCACCACTCCGGCCCGACCGTCTCGCAGACCGTGGCCCGGATGGAGCGCGACGGACTCCTGCACGTGGGGACCGACCGCCGTCTCGAACTGACCGACGTCGGCAAGACGAAGGCGATGCGGGTCATGCGCAAGCACCGGCTCACCGAACGGCTGCTGACCGACGTCATCGGGCTGGACTGGTCGCTGGTGCACGAGGAGGCGTGCCGGTGGGAACACGTCATCTCCGAGGAGGTCGAACGGCGCCTGGTGGACATCCTCGATCACCCGCACTCCTCGCCCTACGGCAACCCGATCCCCGGACTCGAGGAGTTGGGCGACGTCTGCGCCAGTGAGGACTTCCGGGCCGGGGTGCATCCCCTGACCGCGACGGAACTCGAGGGCCGTTCCGTGCTGGTGCGGCGGCTGGGAGAGCCGTTGCAGACCGACGTGGCGCTGATGGCCCGCTTCGGTGGTGCCGGTCTCATTCCGGGCGCCGAGGTCGTGGCCAAGGCGACAGTGGGCGGCATGGAGGTCTCGGTGGGGGAGTCGGTGGTCGACCTCACATCCGCGGAGGCGGCGCACATCTTCGTCGCCTCGCTGTCTTGAGGCGCTGTCTTGAGGCGCTGTCCTGAGGCGATGACCCTGGGTGGGTGGCCCGGACACCTGAGCTCGTGCGGGTCTGAGCCTGTTGTCGTTCGCGTCCGGACTGCTGACTGAAGATTGCCGACTGACGTCGCCCCGTCGCACTCAGTGTCTGTTCAGCGCGATTTTCGGACACGTCTCTTGCACGTTCGTCACCAGGTCGTGACATGACGGCCTTCCGCGGGTTATGGTCCACCCGCTCCTGCGTCAGCGCACGCGAGAGCCTTCGCGTGGACGCCGAACCCTGCCACCACGTCGAGGTCCCCCGAACATCTATGGCAGGGGTGGGGGAACCAATTTTTCGGGCAGCGTGTCGACCAGTCGGTCGGGGCGCGGTCCTTGGGGTGAAGCCGGTGCGAACCGGCCGGGCGATACTCCCGCCCGAACCCGACAGCTCACCTCGCAGGCGTCGGAGAGGCCACCACCTTGACGACTCGCCATTCGGCGCGCCATCGCGCTGCCGTCCGTCCACGTACCCCCCTCGACGATCTCGGTGACGCCGTCTCGCGTCGGGTCGGTGACGTCGGTCGCACCGGCGCCGTCGCCGTCGCCGCCGGCGGGCTGCTCGTCTCCGTCGCCCTACCCGCCGACGCCGCACCCGCGGTGACGCCGGCATCCGTGACGAGCGCGGTCAGCTCGACCCTGGCCAGCTCGGTCACCTCGGCCTTCGGTGCCAACCCGGTCGGGGTCGTCAGTGCTCCCACCGCCGTCAGTACCCCCGTCACCACCCTGGCGGCGTTCCAGAGTGTCCCCGCCGTCCCCGTGGTCGCTGTCGTTCCCACCACGCTCTCGGCGCCCGCGAGCGTTCCGGCCGTCGCCGCCGCTCCCGTCCTCCCGCGGGTTCATCGTCACTCTGTCGCGGCGCCCGTCCTGGCGAGCGCCGTCGTCGAGGTGGCTCCGGCACCGGTTCCGGCACCGGCTCCGGCTCCGGCTCCGGAGCCTGCTCCGGTTCCCGCCCCGGCACCGGCCCCCCTCGGGCAGCGGATCCTCGACATCGCCGACAACTACGCTGGGGTGCCCTACGTCTACGGCGGCACCACCCCTGCCGGGTTCGACTGTTCCGGTTACACCAGCTACGTCTTCCGTGAGGTGGGCGTCAACCTGCCTCGCACCGCCAACGCCCAGCTGGGCGCCAGCACGCGTGTCTCCGGTGCCGACGCGCGCCCCGGGGACCTGGTGTTCTTCACCAACTCGGGTGGCCGGGCCTATCACGTCGGGATCTACGCCGGCAACGGGATGATGTGGGATTCGCCACGTAGCGGCAAGCCCGTCCAGCTCCGCGCGATCTGGTCCAGTTCCGCCCGGTTCGGGAGGGTTGCGGCGGTCTGACGCACGCTCCACCGCACGGCTCGACCCAGGAGCCGCAGCAGCCTCGCCCGCGAGTCACCGCCGGTCCCGACAGGTTCGATCTGTCCGGGAGTCGGCCGCCCGCGGGCGAGGTTTCTGCGTTCGGCGGAGCTGAGTCACCTGCTCGCTTCATGTCCCCGGCAAACCACCTGACGAAAAGGCCCCGCCCGACGTACAGTTCCGTCACGACGACGGCACCCGCGGAGGCACGATGTCCATACGCACCGCACCCGTGCTCGTCCACGGGCTGATACCGCCAGGGGTCGGTCACGACCACCTGCACGGGCATGCCGTGCCCGCGAACGTCGTCGCTCCCAGAGGCGCCTTCCCCACCGGGGACGGCGCCTCTCGTCGTCCGTGGAGGTGGATATGCGCACGCTCGTGCTGAACGCCGGTTACGAACCGCTCGCGGTGGTGTCCTTCCGCAGAGCACTCGTCCTCGTGCTCGCCGGGAAGGCGCTCGTCGTCCTGGCCGACGCAGAACCCGTCGTGGGCGCGACGATGAGTTTGGAACGGCCCTCAGTGATCCTTCTGACCCGCTACGTACGGGTGCCGCGGGGCACGGTCATCCCCGTGAGTCGGCGTGGTGTGCTGCGCCGCGACCACCAGCGGTGCGCCTATTGCCACGGCCACGCCACCACGGTCGACCACGTGCTCCCGCGCAGCAGGCGGGGGCCCGATTCCTGGGAGAACCTCGTCGCCTGTTGCGTGCGCTGCAACAACGCCAAGGGCAGCCGCACGCCCGATGAGATGGGCTGGAAACTGCCGTTCCGGCCCACCGCGCCACGCGGTGCCTCCTGGGCGGTGCGCGGGGCAGAGCAGGCGGACCCACGATGGGACGAGTTCCTGGCTCAGGCAGCCTGAGCGGTCGAGCAGCGCTCAGGCGGTCTCGGCGATCAGCGTCACCGGGACGTTGCCGCGGGTGGCCTTGGAGTAGGGGCACAGCTCGTGCGTACGTTCGAGCAGCTTCTGCACCTCCTCCAGGGACAAGCCGGGCACGCCGGCGCGGATCGTGGCGGTGATGGCGTAACTCTCGCCCTCGGGGCCGAAACCGATCTCGACGTGCAGCGTCGCGTCCTTGGCCGCGAGGCCGAGCTCCTTCGCCGCCAGGCCCATCGCACCCTGGAAGCAGGCGCCGTAGCCGGCGGCGAAGAGCTGCTCGGGGTTGGTGCCGCCGCCGGGGCCGCCCATCTCCACGGGGGCCTGCAGGACGACATCGAGCTGGCCGTCGTCGGACACAGCCGTCCCGCCACGACGACCACCCGTGGTGGTGACCTTGGCGGTGTAGACGATCTTCTCGGGGGTGTTGGTCATGTGGCGGACAGTATCCGCCGATGCCCGGTGTCATCCTGGCGGTACCGGGGTGGCCCCGGAAAGAGCATGAGGAGGCACATCGTGGTGGACGTACCGAACGGCGGACGCGGCGGGGAGTCGATCGACGCGGTGCTGCGACAGTTGCTGCGCCAGGGTCGCCTCGACCCGCCCGTCGAGCGGCTGGCGAGCCAGGGCATCGATCGCCTCAAGACGTTTCTGGCCGGTGAACCGGCCCCGGCCCCGGCTGAACCCGTTGTCGAGGAAGCCGAAATCGTCCAGGTCGAAGTCGTCCACGAGGAAGCCGAGGTCCGCACGGGTCCTGCGACGCTTCGACACGTCATCCCCCTGCCCGACGGTTCCCGTGCCGAGGTTCTGGTGCCGGAACGGCTCTCCCGCGCCGACGCCGACCGCATCGCGGCCTTCCTGTCCGTGCTGGTCATCGAAGAACCGTCCGCGTGAGCGCCGCCCAGGATGTCGAGGTCGTCGGTGTGGTTCGCCTCGGGCAGTTCCTCAAGCTCGCGGGCGCCGTCGACTCCGGTGGCCAGGCCCGCGAGGTACTGGCCGAGGGGATCGTCAGCGTGAACGGCGAGGTCGACAACCGACGTGGGCGCCAGTTGTCCGACGGCGACCTCGTGGAGCTCTCGGGTGCCAGCTGGCGGGTTCTCGTCGAGGGGTGATGTCCCCGGTCCCGGTGCACTCCCGCGGCTGAGTCCGTGCTCAT
>JBPBQU010000552.1:0-9141 GCA_050955085.1 Janthinobacterium lividum
GCAGCAGGCGGGTGTAGAGCTGCGCCGCGTCGAGAGCCGAGACCACGACGTCGGCGCGCAGCTCCTCGCCGTCCGCCAACCGCACCCCCGAGACACGTCCGGCGGTCTCCAGCACGGCACTGACCCCCACGCCGGTGCGGATCTCGACGCCCCGTTCGCGAGCCCGGTCGGCCACCGCGAGCGCGAGGCGGTGCAACCCACCGGTGATGTACCAGGCGCCGAAGGCCTGCTCCACGAAGGGGACGGTCGCGAGCGCGGCGGGAGCCTTCGCGGGATGGGACCCGGAGTACGTGGCGTAGCGGTCCAGCAGGACCTGCAACCGGGCGTCGTCGAGGTAACGCCGCCCGAGCCCGCGAAGGCTGGACCAGGGGGCGACCGTGGCGACGTCGGAGCGCTTGTGCGCCAACCGCAGCAGCGTGCGGGAGCCGTCGAGGGGGGACTCGAGGAACGGCTCGCGTGCGACGTCCCAGATCGCCGAGGCCCGGCGCAGGAACGCCGTCCACTGCGCCCCCGTCCCCGACCCGAGGGCGCGGTCCATAGCCGCCGCGACGTTCGGCAACCCCCCGCCCGGCAGGTCGAGCTCGGTGCCGTCCGCGAAGCGGTAGTGCGCCACCGGGTCGAGGGGGACGAGGTCGAGGACGGTCTCGATCGGGTCACCCGTCTTGAGGAAGAGGTCACGCTGGATCGCCGGCAGGGTGAGCAACGAGGGGCCGGTGTCGAAGGAGAACCCGTCCCGGCTGAACCAGCCGAGTTTGCCGCCGACCTCCGCGGATCTCTCGACGAGGACGACCTGATGGCCGAGCGCGGCCAATCGCGCCGCCGCCGACAACCCGCCGAGGCCCGCCCCGAGTACGACGACGCGGCTCAGAGAGATCGCCCCTTCCACGACAGCTCGCCGCGAGCGTGTCGCCGCCACGAGTCGGCGAGCAGGCCGAGCAGCACGAGGACGGAGGCCGGGTGCGCGAACGCGTCGGGCATCGAGCGGCCCCCCGTGCGTTCCGCCGCGGCGTAGCGCCCGAGCGCGCCGGCGAGGTAACCGACTACCCCGACCGGGGAACCGGTGAGCGCCGCGAGCGGGGGCAGGACATAGGTCACGGTCAACCCCGCCCCGACGGCGAGGGCCGCGGGGGCGGACCCGAAGGCCGACCACAGGGATTTGGCGTATCCCTCCCGCAGCGCGGCCCAGCCGTCGTACATCCGGCAGGTGGCCAGGTCGGTACCGTCGGCGACCCCACCGCTGCCGCCACTGGCCTTGACCGCCCGCAGCAGCGCGATGTCGTCGAGCACGTCGTCCCGTACGGCGCAGTGTCCACCCGCGCGGCGGTACGCCTGCGTATCGACGACGAGGAACTGCCCGTTGGCCGCCGTCAACGAGGGCCGCGGAGAGACCTCGGCGCGCCGCAGCGGCAGGGTGGTGAGCCACGACCACTGCAGCAGGGGTTGGACGAGCCGCTCGCTCCACGTCTCGGCGACCTGACGTGGATAGGGGCAGACAAGGTCCAATCCGGTGCTGCGCAACAGCTCCACGCTCGCAGCCAGTGCGTGCGGGGCGAGCACGACGTCGGCGTCGACGAAGACCAGCACCTCACCGCGGGCGGCCGCGGCCAGCTGCGCACAGGCGTGCGCCTTGCCCAGCCAACCCACCGGGGGGCCGCTCCCGCGCACCAGCTGGACCCGGGGGTCGGCCGCGGCGATCGCCGTCACCACGTCCGCCGTGCGATCGCTCGAGGCGTCGTCGTGGACGAGCACCTCGTATCCGCCCGAGCTGACCTGGTCGAGCAGTGCCGTGAGGCACGCGCCGATCCGGTCCTCCTCGTCGCGTACCGGCACCAGCACGCTGATGCGTTCCTTGACCACCGGTGGCTCGAGGACGGGAACGCGCAGGGCGCGCGCATTGATCAGTGAATGCGCGGTGAGGGCGGTCGCGGCGATCGACCCCGTCCACGTGAGGGCACGCAGCACTGTGCTCCCGCGGCTCACCGGGGCGCCCGCAGCGAGCGCAGGTAGGGCCAGACCGTGAGTCCCATCGCGGCGCCACCGTAGAGCGCGACCAGCGGTCGTCGGAAGAAGACCGCGTTGCCCAACGTCGAACCCACCCAGGTCCACCCCAACAGCGTCGCGGGTACCGTCGCCGGCACCGGTTGCGCCTCCTCGTCCGGCTCTGCGGGGACCAGGGCATGCAGGGCGGCGCAGATCACCGCAGCGGTCAGCAGCCAACCCGCGTAATTGCTCAGCGGGATCCCCGGCACACCGGGCAGGTGCGGGTGCGGGGCGGTGAAGGTCCAGTGCCCGGCGGCCGTCATCTGCGGGTCGAGGAAGAGGTCCCAGCTGGCCAGCGTCCAGGCCGCGGCCCCCACGGTGACCACGTCGCGCAGCGGGGGGTCGACATCGCGCGCGAGTCGGCGGCCCAGCTGCAGTGCGGGATGGGCGAACATCGTCCAGGCCAGGGGTACGACGAGCGGCACGTCGAGCACCTGCGGCCCGAGGGTGCCGGCGTAGCGGTAACGCCCGAACGGCCGGCCCGTACGGGTACCGATGGCTTCCGCCAGCAATCCGATTCCACCGGCCACCGCGAGCGTCATCACCCCGCCCCGTACTCCTGCCCGGCGCACGGCGTCGGCCACGGACGCCGCCGAAAATGCGGAGACGGATCCGATCGTCGTGCGGCGCAACGCCTCACCCCGCAGCAACGGATGTGCGATCTGGGTCAGCACGGCAGCACCGGTGAGGACGCCGGCGAGCACCGGGGCCAGTCTGGAAGACACGCCTGCACTCTAGGAGGGCACTGCGACACGTGCCCCCTGCAGGGCGCGGCCGGCATCACCCCAGCGTTCCCCGCACCTCCAGCACCGCGAACCGGGCGAAGAGCTCCTCGGCGTACCAGCCCTCCCGGGGGGTTCGGATCATGACGTCGCGGTGCGCGGCGCGGCGGTGGGCGAACTCCCGCAGGGCCGCGGTCGACTCCCACAGCGAGAACGTCCCCTGGTAACCCAGTGGTGCCTCCCCGATCCCGATCGCATGGCGCAACCCGGGAACGGTGTGCAGGTCGGCGGAGACCGGGGGAACGGCCCGCCAGAAACCGAGCGCCCGACTCGGCCTCAACCGTGCGCGGGTGATCGAGGCCACCGGACCTTCGTGGGCGCCCGCCTCTGCCCGGTCCCCGAACGGCTCCCGTCGCGACCAGGACCCACGTGAGGTCAGCGGCCGCAGCGACACGTGGAACCGCTGACGGGACGTCCTCTCCCACCCGTGGACGGTGCGTGAGTCCTCGAAGGCCGCCGCGTCCCCGGCGCTGTCCCAGGCCACCAGTACCGCCCAGCGCAACGGGTCGGCGTCGCGGACGGTGAAGGTCTGTCCGGTGCCCGTCCCCAGGAGTTTCGCGAACCGCGCCCCCGGAACCCGGGCCAGCAGTGGCCGGTCGAGCACCATCCGCAGCAGCGCGGCAGGAACCGATTGCGGCGCAACGGTCCAGACGTCCAGCGTGACGAGTTCAGGGTGGTCGGGCGCGGGGTGGTCGGGCGCGGGACGGTCGGGCACGAGGCGAGGGTACGGCCGCAGGGCCGGCGGTGCTCGCGACCAGGCGCGAGATCGGTGCAGTCGCACAACTGTCCGACGGTGGCACGTGATGGTCCGGCGGGTGGTCAGGTGTGCTGGACGCGCGGGGACGGCGGCCGTGAATCGATGACTCATCGTGCTTGTGGAGAAACTCTCCGTCTTTGTGGACAACCCACTTCACGTTGACGAGCGAGCAGTGGGGTGGTGTAGCTTCGTCAACGTGTTCGAATCCAGTTCGAACACTTCGCGGCCACCCGGTGGCGCGGCCCGGGAGAGGGGAAGCTCCACGGGTTGCGCTACCGGGTGCGCCGTCAGAACCGCTTCCCCCGGTTCGCCCGCCGCGGGTCCGCCGCGGCGGCGATACGAGTGGGGGAGGGTGAACGAGGTGCGACGGTTCTCCGACGAGGTGCACGTCCGGTCCGGTTCTCTGGGGGACGTCCGGGACGTCCCGGTGCAATTCGTGTGGCGCGGCAGGCTCTACCTGGTCCGGGAGGTGCTGTCCCGTTGGCGCGAGCGCAGCGCCTGGTGGGAGCACTCCGCCGTGGCGGCGGTCCACGGTGATGACCCCACCCCCTCCCGGACCAAGGCGGGGGTGCTCTCCGGTGCTGTGACGGACGTGATGGTGATCGCACCGCGACGCGTCCTCGAGGTCGGTGACCTCGAACGCGAGGTCTTTCGCGTCGAGGCCGGTGTCGGCCGCGCCGGCGTGATCGGTGTCTACGACCTCGCGCGTCCCGCCCCGCCCGGGACGGCCGCTGTGACCGAGGGTGCGTGGGGGGTCGTGTCGGGGGCCGCTGATAGTCCTGCAGCAGCTGCTCACGACACCTGGCAGCTGTTGCGTGTCAGTGATTGACCGACCGACTCGAGCGATCAGCTCCGCGCACCCCACCAGAGAGGAGACCGCAATGATCACCACCCCCGCCTCACCCAGCACCGAGGTCCCGCGCCCGCTCACCACGGCGGCCCTCGACCTGCTCGAGCGTTGCGAGACAGAGTTGCTGGTTGCCTTCCACGCGAAGGAACCGGCCGACCGCTACGTCCACGCTCATCTGGCGGCCCTTCGGGCCGGGGCGGCCGTCGTCGCCGTGCACGGTCGGCCCGCCGGCCCACGGCGCAGTGGTCCGCGCAGTGTGTGGGAGATGCTGCCCCGCCTCGACCCTGCCCTGCAGGACTGGTCCGAGCGTTTCGCCGCCACGGCCGCGCAACGTTCGGCGGTGGAGGCCGGCCGTACCGACGTCGTGAACGCGGTCGACGCCGCGGTGTTGTTCGCCGACGCGGAGTCCTTCCACCATGTCGTGGAGTCCCTGCTCGGTCTCAGTCGCGTACAGCCGCTGGCGAGCTGACCCGGCTGCTGCGCCCTGACCGGTCCTGCTCCGCTCTGACCGGTCCTGCTCCGCTCTGACCGGTCCTGCTCCGCTGACCGGCCCTGCTCCGCCCCGAACGGAACCGTTTCACCCACACCGCTGCTCCGTCCTTCCCCGCGGGCGCGTTCCTCGAAGGACGTCCCCCGATGCCCGTTGCCTCATTTCCCACCCCCTTCACCCACCTCCACGTCGCCTCCGGGTACTCCATGCGTTACGGCGCATCCACCCCGGCAGCGCTCGTCGCCCGCGCGGTCGAGGAAGGCATGTCCTCGCTCGCACTGACCGATCGTGACGGTCTCTACGGTGCGGTGAAGTTCGTCCGCGCGTGCGGTGACGCCGGCATCGCTCCGCTGCTCGGGGCCGACCTGGCCACCGCTCCCACCGGTCTGGCAGAGGGGTTGCCCGCCTGGGCCGATCCCTCGGTCGCGGTGCGGCGCCCCGGGTCCCGTGCCCCCGTGCGCGGTGGCGCGAGCATCGACCCGAGGTTGCCGCGGGCGACCGTGCTCGCCCTCGGTGGGGGTGAGGTGGGTGCTGGTGCGGGGTGGGGAGCGCTGTGCGAGCTCGTCAGTGCCACCCACCTCGCCGGAGAACGTGGCACACCGGTCAGCAGTCTCGAGCTCGTCGCCGCGCACGCCTACGGTCCCAGCGGTACGGCGGCGCTCGCGGTGCTGCTCGGGCCGTCCTCGGAGGTGGGTCGCGCTGTCCTCGCGCGCCGTGACGACCTGGCCCGTGCGGTGCTGCGCCGCTGGCAGCAGGCGCTGCCCGCCGGGTCGCTGCACGTGGAGGTGGTCTGCCACCACGCACCACCGGGGACGCTCGGCAGCGTCGAGCACGCCGCCCGGATGCTGGCCCTGGCCCGGGAGGCCGGGGTGCCGGCCGTGCTCACCGCTGCCGTCCGATCGGCCGACCCGGACGGGGCCGCGACGACCGACCTGCTCGATGCCGTGCGGCGCCTCGTCCCGCTCGGGTCGCGCCACCTCGACCGCACCACGGGCCAGGGCCACCTGCTGTCCATCGCGGACATGGTCCGCACCGCCGCCGACGTGGGTCATGGCACCGGCCCCGGGGGGGAGGTGCTTGCACGCGATCTGCTGGCCACCACCGCACTGCTCGCCGAGCGTGCCCGGCTCGACCCCGTCGCCGACCTCGGCATCGGTGGTCACCACCTGCCAGATCACGCGGCCCTGCGTCTGGCCGCGGACGCCGACGTGGATGCCGTGCTCCGGGCCCGCTGCGAGGCGGGGATCTTCCGGTGCTACCCCGGGGCGGGGTTGACGAAGGAGGCCGCGGTCCGCCGCCGCCTCGACGAGGAGCTCCGCATCATCGAGGGGGTGGGGTTCGGCACCTACTTCCTCACCGTCGCCGACGTGTGCGATCTCACGCGCACGCTGCACGTCCGCGTCGCCGCGCGCGGGTCGGGTGCGGGAAGTCTGGTGAACCACCTGCTGGGGATCTCCGGGGTCGATCCCCTGGAGCACCACCTGCTCATGGAGCGGTTCCTCAACCCTCGTCGTGGGCAGTTGCCGGACATCGACCTCGACGTCGAGGCGGCTCGTCGCGAAGACGTCTACGAGGCGATCCTCGACCGCTTCGGTGCTCAACGGGTCACCTGCGTGTCGATGATGGACACCTACCGCGTGCGCCACGCCGTGCGCGACGTCGGTGCCGCGCTCGGTCTACCGCCGGTCGAGATCGATGCCATCGCCACGGCGTTCCCGCACCTGCGCGCCCGCGATGCCCGCAGTGCCATCGCGGAACTGCCCGAGCTGCAGCGCAGCGGGCTGGGTGAGGAACGCCTCGACGTCCTCTTCGAGCTCGCCGAACGCCTCGACGGGTTGCCCCGCCACATCGCTCTGCACCCCTGCGGGGTCGTCCTGTCGAACCCGGGTCTGTTGCGCCGGACCCCGGTGGAGGCCAGTTGGAAAGGTTTCCCCATGAGCCAGTTCGACAAGGAAGACGTCGAGGACATGGGGTTGCTCAAGCTCGACGTCCTCGGAATCCGGATGCAGTCGGCGATGGCCTACGCCGTGCAGGAGATCCGTCGCGTCGAGGAGGAGGAGGTCGACCTCGACGACCGCGCCCAGGTTCCGCTCGACGACCCCGCGACCTACCAGCTCGTGCAGTCGGCGCGCACCCTGGGCTGCTTCCAGATCGAGTCCCCGGGGCAGCGCGAACTCGTCGGCAAATTCGCGCCCACGACGTTCAACGACATCATCATCGACATCTCATTGTTCCGTCCCGGACCGGTGAAGTCGGACATGGTCAACCCGTTCCTGCGGGCCCGGCAGGGCTGGTCGAAGCCCGAATACCTCGACGACCGGCTCAAGCACGTGCTCGAGGAGACGTTCGGTGTGGTCGTGTTCCACGAGCAGGTCATCGAACTCATCCAGGCCACCACCGGGCACGACCTGGCGCTCGCCGACGAGTACCGCCGCCACCTGGGGACCCGCGCGGGCCAGGAGGAGATGGAACCCCAGTTCAAGCGTCGTGCGCTCGAACACGGTTATCCGGTCACGACGGTCGAGAAGATCTGGGACGTCCTCAAGGCGTTCGCCTCGTTCGGGTTCTGCAAGGCGCACGCGGCGGCGTTCGCGCTGCCGACCTATCAGTCGGCCTGGCTGAAGACCCACCACCCGGCTGCGTTCCTGGCCGGTGTCCTCACCCACGACCCCGGCATGTACCCCAAACGGCTCATCCTCGACGACGCCCGCCACCTCGGCATCGAGGTCCTCGGTCTCGACGTCAACGCCTCCGGGGACACCTACCGCGTGGAACGGGTCTCCACGACACCGGACGAGGGTCCTTCCCGCATCGGGCAGGAACTCCTCGACCCCTGGCTGGGCGGGGGCGGCGGGCGCGACCCGCGGGGGTTGGGTGACGGCGTCGCCGACGGCACGGGGTTCGGCATCCGGTTGTCGTTGGCCGAGGTCAAGGGAATCTCAGAGGCCGAGGTCACCCGGGTCGTCGCCGGTCAGCCCTACCGATCGCTGGCCGATCTATGGCAGCGGGCCCGGCCGTCACGCCCGGTCGCCGAACGACTCGTGCTCGCAGGGGCGCTCGACTCCCTGCACGGCATGCGTCCCGTCGCCCGCACCGACGACCCCACCCCTCGACGGGGCCGGACCACCCGCCGTGACCTGCTGCTGCAGGTCGCGGAGCTCGATCGCTGGTCCCGCGCCACGACGGGGGTGCAACCCGGCCGACGTCGGACGGCGGGCCGGCAGCAGAGCCCGGTCCTCGCCTGCGATTCGGTGAACCCCGGTGCCACCCGGGTGACCGCCCCCCTCGAGACCCCACCCCCGGTGGACGTGCGTGCGGCGACGGCGCGTCAGTCCCGGGCCGCCCGGGCAGTGGACTCCGCGGCCGGCGGTGTCCAGCTCGCCCTCGACCTCGGCGACGCGCCCGAGGAGGTCGCGGCCAGCGGGTTGCCCGAGATGACCAGCGCCGAACGCGTCCGCGCCGAGCTCGACGTGCTCGGTCTCGACGCCAGCGCACACGTCGTCGACTTCTACGCACCGCTGCTGCGGGCGCTCGCGGTCACCCCGGCGCGTGACCTGCTGCGCCGGCGCAGCCAGGCGGAGCTGCTCGTCGCGGGGGTCAAGGTCGCCACCCAGACCCCCCCGGTCCGCTCGGGGCGGCGGGTGGTCTTCCTCACCCTCGACGACACCACCGGTCCGCTCGACGCGACGTTCTTCGAAGACGCCCAGGGGCCCTATGCGGCGACGGTGTTCCACTCCTGGCTGCTCGTCGTACGCGGGGTGCTGCGGCGCACCGGCCCGCGCGGGGTGTCCCTGCGGGCAACCGGGGCGTGGGAACTGCCCGCCCTGTGGGAGGCGTGGACCAGCGGTGGGATCGAGGTCGTGCGCGACCTCATCGCCGCGGCACCCGTCCCCGGTTACGGCGCGGCCGCCGTTGCAGGGGCCGCAGCCAGTCGCTCGAACCGGCCTGTCGTGACCCGTCCGCCCACCGCCCACGCCGAGGAGTACGGCTCCGCGGGTGGGATGGGGGCCCGGCGGGTGCTCGTGCACGCCAGCGGGTTCCGACAGTCGCCCTATGCGGACATCCGACCCGCGGGGGAGGACAACCGCAACTCCCGTTCCCTCGCGGCCGAGCTGCCCGCGGCGCCGACCCACCCGGCATCCCATGACCCGATATCCCATGACCCGGCACCCCATGACCCGGCACCCCATGACCCGGCACCCCATGACCCGGCACCCCATGA
>JBPBQU010000553.1:0-9115 GCA_050955085.1 Janthinobacterium lividum
GGCAGCTGATCCATCCGAGCTGACCCCTTCAGGTGGGGGGCGTCGCTGACCCGACGCCCCCCACCTGCACCCATTCTCCAGGACAACGGATCGGGAAGGGGCCGTCATGTCCGTTTCTGCGTCGGCCGTTGACGGCCTCGTCAGCGGTCTCGACACCACCAGCATCGTCAACAATCTGCTCGCCGTCGACGGAGCAGCACAGACCAAACTCAAGACCCAGGTCAGCAACGCCAACCTGAAGGTGACGGCCTATCAGTCCGTCAACTCCAAGATGGCCGCACTGCAAACGGCAGCCGATGCGCTGCAGGCAGCCACCGCCTGGTCGACCTACCAGGCGACGTCCACGGACGCCAGTGTGGCCGTGTCAACCGACACTGACGCGACCGCAGCATCGCTGAGTTTCAGCGTCACCGCCCTGGCGACGGGTCGCGTCGTCGCCAGCCCCGAGTTGACCGTGGACTCCACAGGAGTTCTCACGGCCGCGGGCAAGAGTTCTTTGAACCTTCCGAGCCCCGGCCTGGACATCGTGCGTAGCGACGGGTCGTATATCACGATCAACCCGTCCAGCGGTGCGTTGAGCGATGTCACGGATGCCGTCAACAAGGCATCCACATTGGGCGTCAGGGCCGTCGCCATCCGCGTGTCGGACGGTGTCTACCGCCTGCAGCTCACGTCCTCACGGACGGGGGAGACCGCAGGTGGGTTCAAGGTCGTGGCGCACGACACGGGAAAAGCGGTGAGCACTGCCGATCATCCCCGGGTCAGTCCGAACTACCAGGCGAACTACGCCACCCTGAGCACCGCGGGTGGTGGCTGGTCCACACTGACGGCGGCGCAAGACGCAGCCGTGAACATCGGTGGCATCGCGGTGAAGTCGTCGAGCAACACGTTCACCGACCTCCTGCCCGGCACGTCGACGACCGTGAGCAAGGTGGGGGTTTCGAACACCGTCACCGTCGCTCGTAACCCGGACACGTTGGCAACGGCCGTGCAGGGACTCGTCGACGCGGCCAATGCCGCGATCGACGACGTGGCGTTGCAGTCCCGGGCAGGATCCGTGGGGGCGAGCGGTGCGGTCACCGGCGGGGGGACGCTGCGCGCTGACAGCAACCTTCGCACCTTGAAGAGCCAGATCGTCAGTGCGGTCACCGCCGCGCTGCCGGGCGGGTCGTCCGCGGCGACGCTGGGTATCCAGTCGACCAAGGACGGCAAGCTCACCTTCGCGAAGGACACCTTCCTGACCGCCTATGCGGCAAACCCGGTGTCGGTGCAAAAGCTGATCTCCTCGGTCTCCACCGGGACCAGCACGTCCGCGGCGACGGACGGGGTCGTGGAACGGCTGCGCAAGGTGAGTGTCTACGCGGTGGGTGACGTCAAGGCGAATCCGTCCACGGCGAGTGGTGTCCTCACCACCGCGGTGACCGGTGTCAACTCGACCATCAGTAATCTGACGAATCAGATCTCGGCGTGGGACACGAAGCTGGCGGCCAAGAAGGTCCGCTACCAAACGTACTACTCGAATCTCGAGGTCACGCTGGGCAAATTGAAGAGCCAATCGACCTGGCTTTCGGGGCAGCTCTCGAGTCTCAGCGGTTCGAGCAGCTGAGAAGCACCATGAAAGGGCTGGAACGGTAATCGCCGTTCCGGCCCTTTCGTTTCGCCTTTTTCGTCCGGTGTTCCCTGCATGAACTCCTTGGGTATGGGCAACGGTGGCCGATGAAGAGTCAGCACCGACAGACGGAGGACCATCGACATGACAGCGGCGATGTACGGCCGGCGTTCTACCAGCAACCGCTACCTGGCCGACAGTCTGGAGACGGCGAGTCCGACGACGCTGCTCGTCATGCTCTACGACCGTCTCGTGCTCGATCTGCAGCGCGCTGAGCAGGCCCAGCGGGACGGGGAACGTGAAGTCGCACACGACAACCTGGTCCATGCCCAGGACATCGTGTGTGAACTCCAGGTCAACCTCAACGATGAGCTGTGGGACGGGGCCGGTGATCTGCAGGCGCTCTACACCTGGTTGGTCAAGGAACTCGTCGTGGCGAACGTCTCCGGTGACGCCGAACGCACGGCGGCGTGTCGTACGGCGGTCGTGGAACCCCTCGCGGAGGCTTGGCGGCAGGCGGCCCTCGAACATCTCGGGGCGGTTTCCGGCACCGGCCACGGTGTGGCGTGACGATAGATCAGCACGTCGTCGATGCCGACTCGTCGGCGGCCATGACCCAGCAGCGGGGGATGGCGTGGACGGCCGCACTCGACGCCGCGGAGACCGACGTCGAGTCGGCCGAGCAGCTCATCGACGCACTGCGCCGTGGTGACGACGTACCCCTCGACCTGCCTGGCGCAGGTTGGGCTGTTCCCGTTCTGCCCGCTTCGATGCCGACTGAACTCGTCGAGCGCGCACGGTTGCTGCTGGAACGGCAGGACCAGGTCAGCGAGCACCTCGAGGCGGCCATGGTGCACGCGAGGGTGCAGTTGCGGGGGTTGGGCAAACTCGATCGGGCCGAACCACCGCCCATCTTCGTTGACACCGCGGTCTGAAGGTCGCGGAACCCCATCCCTGCACCCCGATGACGACCGCTGACCGCCCACCGCGCGAGTGACCTCGAAACCCTCCGGGTTCTAGCGGGAGATGCGCAGGGGTGGCACCCGGGGCGGCGTCGATCTGTCTTGTCGCTAGGTAGTCCTCGAGGTCGACACCGCAGCGCGTGAGGTCGTGGACGGTCAGTGGTCACGGATCGCCTGGATCGCCCTGAGACGCGCGTGCCGCGCAGGACGCGTGTCGGGGTTGATACGAGGACGTTCGAATGTCAACGCTGTGTAAAGAGGTCGTGACAGACGTAACTCTTGGCGGGTTGCGGACGATGCTGTAAGTGAGGGCGTGGACAGACGCCGCGCCGCAACCCGAGGAGCCCGCTTCATGTCGAGGACCCGCACCACCCTGGCCGCGTGCCTCGTCCTGCAGGGCACCATGACGACACCGGCCCTGCACGAGGACCTGCGCCGCCTCGTCGACGTTGCCGACGAGGTCGTCGTCTACGACACCGCCGACCACGTTGCCCCCGGTACCGAGGCGTTCGAGGCGACCCTGCACCCGGCCGTCACGGTGGTCAGTGGTTTCTGGGCCGACGACCGCGAACGCGCCCAGCAGGCCGCCCTCGCCCACGTCGCTTCCGACTGGGCGTTGTGTGTCCTCGCGGGGGAGATGGTGCAGACCTCGCGCGAGGAACTGCGACAGCTGCTGCAGGAATCCGTCGACCTGCCGGCCATGTCGGTACGCGTCGACGACGTCGTCCGTGGCACGCACCGCTCTGCGCGGTTGCTGAACAAGGCCCTGCCCGGCGCGTCCGTCGACGGTGAACTGGCCGAGGTGCCGAGCGAGCTGCTGACGGTCAGCCAGCCGGTGACGACCACCGCGAGCCTTCCGCGTCAGCGCGGGGTGTTCGACCGGGTCTGAGGGAGCTGCCTACCGCCGGCGCCACCGGGTGACACCTCCGTCGTCCGGTTCGCCGGGATCGCCTGGCGCACAGGTTCGCCACTCCGGGAAACGTCCAGGCCGGCCGGGAACCCCGGGGTAACCGGGCGCCGAATGCAGTTGCCCGGTACCTCCTCGTCAGCCCGAGGCCTACCGGCCGGACTGAGTCGTTGCCCTGGAGCTCATGTGGTCGCTGCGATCCGCGACCCCGGGATGTGCCGGGTCGACGCGGCGTACCGGTGGAAGTCCGGTGGCGACGAGCGGAAGCCCGGCTGCGATGAACCGATCCCGGACGTGATGTCCTGCCCTCGCGTCGAGACGGTAGCTCGCTCGGATGCCCGGTTCACCGACCCGGGTGCGTCGTCGCCGATCCTCGACGCGGGTGGTGGGTTTGCACACCTCTTCTTCGACGACCCCCGCGACGAGCACACGTCGACACCCGCACTGGTCGAGGGTCGGCTTCTCCCGTCGGCCGTCCCGGAGGGCGCGGACACCACCGAGGTCTTGACCGGTGTGGGTCGGGTGATCGTCGATCTCGCGCACCTCCGGAAAACCCGATGCCCCGCCCGCCACGGGGGCGGAGCGGGGCGGAGTCGGTAGGTCGAACAGGTCAGGGCAGTCGGAACCCGGCCACCAGGTCGTTCAACTCCGCCGCGGCGCGCGACATCTCACCCGCAGTGGTGGCGGTCCGGTTCGCACCCGTCGTCGTACGTCCAGCGGCGGAGGCGATCCCGGAGATGTTGCTGGCGATCTCCTGCGAACCTGTGGACACCTCGGTGACGTTGCGGACCATCTCCGACGTCGTCGCGGACTGCTCCTCGACGGCGGCCGCGATGGTGGCCTGCAACCCGTCGATGCGGGTGATGACCTCGGTGATCTCCGCGATCGCGGCGGCGGCCTCGGTCGCGTCGGATTGCGTGGCGTTGACGCGGGTCACGATCTCCTCGGTCGCCCGCGCGGTCTGCTGGGCGAGTTCCTTGACCTCGCCGGCGACAACGGCGAAACCCTTGCCCATCTCCCCGGCCCGGGCCGCTTCGATGGTCGCGTTGAGCGCCAGCAGGTTCGTCTGCTCGGCGATGGAGGTGATGAGTTTGACGACGTCGCCGATCTCGCGGCTCGACGCCGACAACCGCTCGATGGTGACCCCGGCGCTGCTCGCGGCGTTCACCGCCGAGGCGGCCGTGGCCGACGCCTCCGCGGTCGAGGTGGCGATCTCACGGATGGCCGAGGTCATCTCGTCACCGGCCGCCGCGACGGTCCCGATGTTGGCGGAGATCTCCTCCGTGGCGGCGGAGACGACGTGCGACTGGGAAGCCGATTCCTCGGCCCCCGAGGAGAGCTGGGTCGCGACGGCGGTGAGCTCCTCACTGGAGGTGGCCAGGGTTCGTGCCGAACCCGTGATGCGCCGGATCGTGATCGTCAGTTTCTCCATGGTGTCGTCGACCCCGGCGGCCAGCCGTCCGACCTCGTCGCCGGTGTGGTGTCCGACGCGCTGGTCGAGGCGGCCCTCGGCCAGTCCCTCGACGACGGCCAGGGCCCGGCCCAGCGGACCGGCGATGGAACGCGACACGGTGATCGCGACGGCGATCGCGATGACGATCGCGACGGCGCCCAGGACGAGCAGGGCCACGACCGCTCGGTGGTAGCGATCCGCGCTGTGCTTCGCCATGGTCGTGGCCGCGTTCTCCTCGGTGACGCTCATCGCGTCCAGGTGCGCGGTCAGCTTGCTCGCGGTGGTCGCCAACACCACGGCCGAGGGGGCCGCGAGGAACCCGGTGATGTCGTGTGCCGTGATCAACGGGACGAGGGATTCGCGGGCGGCCCGGTACTGGGCGAGCAGGTCCTCGGTCGTGGCCCGGTCGGCCTCGCTCGCGGCGGGGGAGGAAGCCAGGTAGGTCTTCCACGCGGCGTCGTAACTGGAGTCGGCTGCCGTGACCTTCGTCAGCGCCGCCTGCGAGGCGGTGGCATCCGGGGTGAGGGCTGCGTTGATCACCCCGACCTGGTTGTCGGCGAAGGCACTGCGCATGGCACCGACCGCCCCGACCGACGCCACACCACTGTTGGAGATCGTGGCCAGGTCGTCCTGGGAGGAGCCGAGTTGCGAGATGCCCAGTGCCACCACGGCGGCGAGCAGGACGCAGACGACGCCGAAACCGGCGAGAATCTTGGTGACGACCTTGAGATCACGCACACGACTGAGCATGTGGGTGATGTCGGCCGTCGTGGTGGATTCCTTGAGCTGCCGCCTCTGGGAACCAGGTCGGGATGTGTTACGCACCTGCGTAGTACGGCAGATGGCGTTGCCCGATGTGATTGACCTAACATGCACGTGTGGCTCTTGGCGAACTGGAACGCGACGTGATGGACCGGCTCTGGGCCGCGAACACCCCGTTGACCGTGCGCGAGGTCCACGAGCAGCTTGCCGAGCACCGCAAGATCGCTTACACGACCGTCATGACGGTGCTCGACCGCCTCGCCAAGAAGCATGTCGTGCGGCAGGAACGGGCTGGGCGCGCCTTCCGCTACACCCCCGCCGCCACCCGGGAGCAGATGGTGGCCGACCTCATGCTGGATGCCCTCGGCGGCGTTTCGAGTGTCGACGACCGGCAGGCCGCGCTCGTGCACTTCATCGGGGGTGTCTCAGTGGCGGAGGCGGTAGCGCTGCGTGAGGCCCTCGACGCGATCGCAGTGCGAGAACAGTCGACGCCGGGTCATTCGTCACCAGGTCATTCATCGCCGGGTAGTTCGACGCCGGTTGATCCCGCACAGAGTCCTTCGTCACACACCCAGGCAGCCGAGAGCTCCCAGACCGTGCAGTCCCCGAGGACCGCGTAGCGTCGTCGTCGTGACGGCCGTCTGGTTCGCAGCACTGGCGCTGCTCCTGGCCGGTCCCGTCCCGGCCCTGCTGGCCCGGGCCCGGTGGACCGGGCAGGTCCCGCGGGCCGCGCTCGTCCTGTGGCAGGCCATCGCCCTCGGCGCGGTCCTCGCCACCCTCGGAGCAGGTCTCGCCGCCCTGACCCTGCTCGTCACCGAGCAACCGGGTCTGCCGTTCCTGGCCCGCCACGGTGTCGTCCAGACCACCCTCATCGGGCTCGGAACCGCTCTCGTCGCGGTCGTGACCGTGCGGTTCTGGGTGGTGGCGACCTTGGTGGGGGTGCGCACCCGGCGTCGGCGTACCCGCCACCGCGAGATGGTGGACCTGTTGCACTGCAAGGAAGCTATCGGTGGGGTGGACACCGCGCTGTGGTCCGAGACGGGGGTGCGGGTTCTCACCGGGCCCGGTCGGGTGGCCTACTGCGTTCCCGGTGTCCGCTCCCGCGTCGTCGTCTCCGATGCGGTCCTGCACACGCTGACGGCGCCCGAGGTGCGGGCCGTGCTGGCCCACGAACGCGCCCACCTACGGGCGCGGCACGACCTCGTCCTCGAGGGATTCACGGCCCTGCACGCCTCCTTCCCGCGGGTGGTCTCCAGCCGGGCCGCTCTCGAGGCCGTCCGGTTGCTGGTGGAGATGCTGGCCGACGACTCCGCCCGGCGGCGCACGGGATCGCTGCCGCTGGCCAACGCGCTCGTGGCGCTGGCCGGCTCACCCCGTGGGTCCTCGGAGATGCACGTCGCCTCCTCGGCGCTCGCCAGGGTGCGGCGGTTGGCTCAGCCGCGGCGCCCCGGGCTCTCGGTGCTCGTCTACGTGGGCGCCGTGGTCATCCTTCTCGCCCCGACCCTCGCGATCGCGGTGCCGTGGTTGCAGGCCAGCGCGCACGTTCTGCTGCGCTGACCCCACGACCGACGCGACGAGTGACCCCCGCTGTTGACCCCGCTGCTGACCCCGCTGTTGACCCCGCTGCTGACCCCGCTGTTGACCCCGCTGCTGACCCCGCTGTTGACCCCGCTGCTGACCCCGCTGCTGACTCTGTCGCGTCACTGCTGACGCAGGTACACCTCCAGCCGGACGACGCCGGAGCGAGGTGACGTGGCGTTGACGGCACGCCAGAAGTCACGCTTCGCCGAACCCGAGAAGACCGCGGGGGAGGTGACGTCGAGCTGGGCATTGACCCGGCGGGCCAGGCTGGTCCCGGTTGCCGGATCGGTGGCGGTGCCGAAGGTCAGCACGAAGGCCGCGCGCCGGCCCTGCGCGGTGAGATCGGCCATCGCAGTGGCCAGCGAGGTGCGCACGTCGTCGTCGTTCAGGCCGTCGACGTCGAGTTCGACCACCACCGGCGCCTGGGTGATGCCGTCGGCCACCGGCACCGGAACGGGGGGAGCCGTCACGGTGACCGTGGGTGCCGAGCTCGGCGACAGGGCCGGGGTGGGCATCACCGTGGCCACCACGGCCTGTGCGGTCGCGGAGGTGTCCCCCGAACCGGTGTGCACCGCACCGCCTGCCGCCAGGCCGATGATCGTCAGGGCGAGGAGGGCGTCGGCGAAGACCCATCCGGCGAGACCGGCCGAGGAACCCCGGTTCACTGCGCCGACCGGGCGTAGTGACGAGCCACCAGGGACGACAGCGTGCGCGGGGGAGCAGCCACGAAGGCTTCCTGGCTCTCGGGTTCGGGTTCGGGCTCAAAAGTGGGTTCGGGTCGGGTCTCGGGTCGCTGGGCTGCGGGCGCCAGGTCACGCAGGCGTTCGCGGGACACCGGGGGACGCTCGTCGCCGCGGCGATCCACGACTCGCTCGCCCGGGTGCGCTACCCCCGACCGCTGTGTCACTCGCTCGGGCACCCGCACCGGACGCTCGGGCCGGGATGGTGCGGTGGGGGGGACCGGACGGTACCGGGCGCCAGGATCCGACCGGGTCTGCTGCGGCTCTCGGGTCTGTTCGTTGTGCTGGCTGACCCGCTGCGGGAGGTTCTCGAGCACCGCGTCGAGGCTGTGGGTGAGTTCCTGCTGCAGGTGTCGGCTGGCGTCGCGGTAGGCGCGGTTGACCTGTCGCACATGGTCGTCCTGCGCCATCGCCATGGTCGAGCGCACGTTCTCGGTGACCTCGTCGCGCAGCGTCGCACCCATGCTCGCGAGTGCGCGGCCCGTGGCGTCGGCGTGCTCGTGCTGGATCGTCTCCAGCCACCGCGGGACGGAACGCATGTCCTGGGCGGCGGACTCGAGGCGGGCCTCGACCCCCCGCCAGGTGTCGAGGACCGCGTTCTGGGTCGCCAGCAGTGCCTGCAGCTTCTCGTCGTGCGCCTCGTGGCGGGACCGGGTGTCGGCGGCGGCGGCCAGGGTGGCGCTCGCGATACCCAGGGCGCGCTCGGCGGCCTGAGAGGTGCGTTCCACGTCGCGGCGCAGGGTCTCCATCGTGGTGGCGGCCTTCTCGGTCGACGCGGCGACGTGTTCGCCGAAGGCCGCACCCGTCAGTTGGGTCACCTTCTGCACGGACTCGACGACGGTGGCGTGCATTGTCTGCACCGAGGTCTCGGCCGAGGTGGACAGCGCGGCCACGTGACCCGTGACCTTCTCGCCGAAGTCGGCGCTGTGCCGGGTCATCGCCTGCGCGGACTCGGTGAGCTCGGAGATCGCGGCGCGGGTCTCGGTGGACAGGCTGTGCACCGAGGCGGTGACGCCCTCGACGGCCGAGAGCACCCGGTCGCGGCCCTGCAACCCCTCACGCATGGCGGCCGCGGTGCCGTCCTTGACCTCGGACATGACC
>JBPBQU010000554.1:0-8959 GCA_050955085.1 Janthinobacterium lividum
GGGCAGACCGGCCGCTGCCGCACGCCCCTGGCCGTGAACCGTCAACAGCGCCCTGCGGGCGCCATCACGTCACCCACAGGCGGTGGATCCAGGCTGAGTACCGGGTTGTGGGAGGTGACCGCCGACCAGGACTGGGGCCTGGACTGGCACTTCAACGAGGGCATCGAGGTGACCTTCGTGACCCACGGGCGCGCGGGGTGTTCGACGGAGAACAGCGAATACGAGTTGCAACGCGGATGGATCAGCGTGACCCGCCCGTGGCAGCGTCACCGCATCGGTCTCCCGACGGTGACCGCGTGCACCCTGGGATGGTTCATCCTGGACGTCGAAGCGCTCCTTCCCAACCAGGCGTGGACGTGGCCCGGGTGGCTGCCACTGCCGGCAGCGGACCTGGACCGCCTCGCCACGCTGCTGCGAGGTTCGGATCGAGCGGTGTGGCGAGCGGGCCCGGGGTTGATGCGCGCCGCCGAACGGATGGAACGCACCATGCGGGAGCAGACTCTGCGCACCACGACCCACCTGGGACTGCGCATCTCCGAGGTGCTGCTGGAGTTTCTCGACGTCATGGAACGCGACGAGCCCGAACTCGACCCGCACTTCGCGTCTGCGGAACGGTCCGTGGCCGCCTTCCTCCGGGGTCTGGTGTCGCAACTGGCCGACCCGTGGACCGTGGACTCGATGGCCCGGCAATGCGGAATGGGTCGCACCCGTTTCATCTACTACTGCCGGCAGGTGGTCAACGTCACGCCCACCGACTACCTGAACGGGCTGCGCGTCGAACGCGCACTGGACCTGCTGACCACCACCGACCTGAACGTCTCCGAGATCGCGCTCGCCTGCGGCTTCTCCTCCAGCCAGTACTTCGCCACGGTCTTCCGCCAGCACTACAACCACACTCCGCGTGATGCCCGGCGGGCAGGAACGACGATGCGTGAGCGACCCCGCGAGATCACCAGTCAGCAGTCCGGTATCTGTGCCCCCACGCGGCCGTCATTGCCTTGAGCCAGGTCCGACAACCCGGGTGACGTCGCCCGGTTCCGCCACCATGTTCAAGTCCGGTAGCTCAGGGCAGGTGGAATGGGCGAGGCTAACCTGCGCACCATGCGGCTGACCCCTACCGAGCGCGACCGTCTACTGCTCTTCACGGCCGCCGAGCTCGCCCGCTCACGGCGTGCTCGGGGCCTGCGGCTGAACGTGCCCGAGACGACGGCGTTGGTCGCCGACGCGGTCTGCGAGGCAGCGCGCGACGGGGCACGGTTGACGGAGGCGATGGCCGTCGGACGCAGCGTGCTCGGGCCCGACGACGTCCTGCCCGGGGTGGGTGACGTGGTGCGCGAGGTCGACGTCGAGGCGGTGTTCGACGACGGGTCGCGGCTGGTGGTGGTCGTCGATCCGATCGGCGGCGCGTCGATGGGTCCCGGTGCACCCGGCGCGGTGCTCCCCGGCGACGCGCCACCCGTGCAGTTCGCGGACGTCGTCGTGCTCGAGGTGAGCAACACCTCCAGTGTGCCCATCAGTGTCACCTCCCACTTCCACTTCTTCGAGGTGAATCCGAGACTGCGTTTCGACCGGGCCGGCGCCTATGGGCGTCGGGCCGCGATCGATGCCGGTTCCTCGCTGCGTTTCGACCCGGGCCAGACCCGTTCCGTACCGTTGACCCCGATCGGCGGTGGTCGCGTCGCGATCGGGTTCGCCGGACTGGTCGACGGTCCACTCGACGCGCCCGGTGCGTTCGAGGAGGCGCTGCGTCGCGCCCGGGCCACCGGGTACCTCGACACCCCCCGCGCCGACACGGGGGAGGAACTCCGGTGACCCTCGGCCCCGCGGATTACGCCGCGTCCTACGGACCCCGGGCGGGGGACCGGATCCGGCTCGGTGACACGGGCCTGTTGGTCGAGGTCGAGAGCGACGCCCAGCGGCCGGGGGAGGAGTTTCTCGCGGGTTTCGGGAAGACCGCCCGTGACGGGTTGCACCTCAGGGCCGCGACCGTCCGCGAGACGTGTGACCTGGTCATCTCCAACGTCGTCGTCATCGACGCGGTCCTCGGCATCCGCAAGGTCTCGATCGGTATCCGCGAGGGCCGCATCTCGGGGATCGGCCGGGCCGGGAATCCCGACACCCTCGACGGGGTCGACGTCGTGGTGGGGACCGGAACCTCGATCGTCTCCGGCGAGGGCCTCATCGCCACCGCCGGCGCCATCGACACCCACGTCCACCTGCTGTCCCCCCGCATCATGGAGGCCTCACTCGCCTCCGGGGTCACGACGATCATCGGTCAGGAGTTCGGGCCGGTGTGGGGGGTCGGGGTCAACTCACCGTGGGCGTTGCGGCACGCATTCAACGCGTTCGACGCCTGGCCCGTCAACATCGGGTTCCTCGCCCGGGGGTCCGCCTCGCAACCGGGTTCGCTGGTGGAGGCGCTCGTCGAGGGTGGTGCGAGCGGGTTCAAGGTCCACGAGGACATGGGCGCGCACACCCGGGCGCTGGACACCGCGTTGCGCGTAGCGGAGGACCACGACGTCCAGGTCGCGTTGCACACCGACGGGTTGAACGAATGCCTCTCCGTGGAGGACACCCTCGCCGTGCTGGAGGGGCGCACGATCCACGCGTTCCACATCGAGGGGTGTGGCGGCGGACATGTGCCGAACGTGCTGCGCCTCGCGGGTGAGGCGAACGTCATCGGGTCCTCGACGAATCCGACGTTGCCGTTCGGCCGCGACGCCGTCGCCGAGCACTACCACATGATCATGTCCGTGCATGGGCTCAAGGCGGACCTGCCGGGGGACGAGGCCATGGCCCGCGACCGCATCCGGGCGGGGACCATGGGGGCCGAGGACGTCCTGCACGACCTCGGGATCATCCCCATCACGTCCTCGGACGCGCAGGGGATGGGCCGGGCAGGGGAGACGGTGCGCCGCACGTTCGCGATGGCCGGGAAGATGAAGGCGGAGTTCGGCGCGGCGAATCCCCGCCACGACAACGACCGGGCGTTGCGCTACATCGCGAAACTCACGACCAATCCGGCCATCGCCCACGGGTTGTTCCACGAGGTGGGTTCGCTGGAGGTCGGGAAACTGGCCGACGTGGTGCTGTGGCGTCCGGAGTGGTTCGGTGCCAAACCCGAGCTCGTCCTCAAGGCGGGTTTCCCCGCCTACGGGGTGACGGGTGACCCGAACGCGTCCATCGACCGGGCGGAACCCCTGGTCATGGGTCCGCAGTTCGGCGCTCACGGGGCGACGGCCGCCGACCTGTCGGTGGCGTTCACCTCACAGGCCGCCGCGGAGGCGGGCAACGACGCCATGACGACCCGTCGTCGTCGGGTCGGGGTGCGCGGGACGCGGGGGATCGGGCCGTCCGCGATGCTGCTCAACGACCGGATCGCGCAGGTGCGCGTCGCGGCCGAATCGGGGTTCGTCACGGTGGACGGTGCTCCGGTCAGCTCCGAACCGGCCGCGTCGGTGGCGCTGAACCGCCTCTACTTCTTGTGAGGCGCCGGCCGACCGGCAGCAGACTTGAGCGGAACAAGCTCAAGTCTGGCATGGTTGGACCAGACGTCGTAGGTCGGCACCACCTTCAGGAGGCACACCCGTGGACCTCAAACTCACCACCCGCGCCCAGGAGATCCTGTCCGACGCCATCGGTCGGGCCACGTCCGCGGGTCACGCCCTGGTCGAACCCCTGCACGTCCTCGCCGCGCTCATCGGGCAGGAGAACGGCGTCGCGGGGGGGTTGCTCGACGCCGTCGGAGCCGACCGCGCGCTGCTGACCCGCCGGATCGAGGGCGCCCTGGCGTCGCTGCCGAGCGCGTCCGGGTCCAACGTCAGCCAGCCGCAGCTCTCCCGCCCAGCCCTTCAGCTCATGCAGGCCGCGGGTGACGAGGCGCGTTCTCTCGACGACGCCTACGTCTCGACGGAGCACCTGCTGCTCGCGGCGGCGGCATCCCCGTCCGCAGCCGGTGAGGCGCTGCACGCCGTGGGTGCCACCCGCGACGCGTTGCTCGACTCGCTGCCCACCGTCCGCGGGGGCGCGAAGGTCACCTCACCGGACCCCGAGGGCACCTACAAGTCACTGGAGAAGTACGGCGTCGACCTGACCGCACAGGCGCGCGAGGGGCGCCTCGACCCGGTCATCGGTCGTGACGCGGAGATCCGCCGCGTCGTCCAGGTCCTGTCCCGGCGCACCAAGAACAACCCCGTGCTCATCGGTGAGGCCGGGGTCGGCAAGACCGCCGTCGTCGAGGGTCTCGCCCAGCGCATCGTGGCCGGTGACGTCCCCGAATCGTTGCGCGGCAAGCGGTTGATCTCCCTGGACCTGGCCTCGATGGTCGCCGGGGCGAAGTACCGTGGGGAGTTCGAGGAACGCCTCAAGGCCGTTCTGACCGAGATCCAGAACTCCGACGGGCAGGTCGTCACGTTCATCGACGAACTGCACACGGTCGTGGGGGCGGGTGCTGCCGAGGGTTCCATGGACGCGGGAAACATGCTCAAACCCATGCTCGCCCGCGGTCAGCTCCGCCTCGTCGGCGCCACCACGCTGGACGAGTACCGCCAACGGATCGAGAAGGACCCGGCCCTGGAACGCCGTTTCCAGCAGGTCTTCGTCGGTGAACCGTCGGTGCCGGACGCCATCGCCATCCTGCGCGGGTTGCGCGAACGCTACGAGGCGCACCACAAGGTCGCGATCTCGGACGCCGCACTCGTCGCCGCGGCCACGTTGTCCGACCGCTACATCACCGGACGTCAGCTGCCGGACAAGGCCATCGACCTCGTCGACGAGGCGGCCTCGCGGCTGCGGATGGAGATCGACTCCTCGCCCGTCGAGATCGACGAGCTGCACCGAGCGGTGGACCGTCTGCGGATGGAGGAACTCGCGCTGTCCAAGGAGGACGACGCGGCCTCACGCGGACGCCTGGAGGCGTTGCGCTCGCAACTGGCAGAGAAACAGGACCAACTCGCGGTACTCAACGCGCGCTGGGAGCAGGAGAAGGCCGGGTTGAACCGCGTCGGTGAGCTCAAGAAGACCGTGGAGGAACTCCGCTCGCAGGCCGAACGCCTGCAGCGTGAGGGTGACCTCGCGGGCGCGAGCGAGATCCTCTACGGTCGTATTCCCGGTCTCGAGGCCGATCTCGCCGCGGCGCAGGCCGCCGAGACGGAGGTCAAGACCGCACCGATGGTCGCCGACGAGGTCGGCCCCGACGACATCGCCGAGGTGATCGCCGGGTGGACGGGAATCCCCGCCGGCCGGTTGCTCGAGGGGGAGACCGCGAAACTGCTGCGCATGGAGGAGTTCCTCGGCCAGCGCCTCATCGGCCAGGCCCCCGCCGTACAGGCCGTCTCCGATGCCGTGCGCCGCAGCCGGGCCGGGGTCAACGACCCCGACCGCCCCACGGGTTCTTTCCTGTTCCTGGGCCCCACCGGGGTCGGCAAGACCGAACTCGCGAAGGCGTTGGCGGACTTCCTCTTCGACGACGAACGCGCCATGGTGCGCATCGACATGTCGGAGTACTCCGAGAAACACACCGTCGCCCGCCTCGTCGGTGCGCCTCCCGGTTACGTCGGTTACGAGGAGGGTGGTCAGCTCACCGAGGCCGTCCGTCGTCGCCCGTACTCCGTGGTCCTGCTCGACGAGGTCGAGAAGGCGCACCCGGAGGTCTTCGACGTCCTGCTCCAGGTCCTCGACGACGGTCGCCTGACTGACGGGCAGGGTCGCACGGTCGACTTCCGCAACGTGATCCTGGTGTTGACCTCGAACCTGGGCTCACAGTTCCTCGTCGACCCCGACCTGTCCAAGGCGACCAAGTACGACGCCGTCATGGCAGCGGTGCAGGGCGCCTTCAAACCCGAGTTCCTCAACCGACTCGACGACGTCGTCGTCTTCGACCCGTTGTCCACCCAGGAGTTGTCGCACATCGTCCAGCTGCAGGTGCAGCGGCTCGGTGCGCGCCTGGCCGAGCGCCGGTTGACGCTCGACGTCTCCGATGCGGCCAAGGACTGGCTGGCGATCACCGGTTACGACCCGGCGTACGGCGCGCGTCCGTTGCGCCGGCTCGTGCAGCGCGAGATCGGTGACCGCCTCGCCAAGGCGATCCTGTCCGGTGCGGTCCGCGACGGTGACACCGTCGAGGTGGACGTCGAGGATCGTGACCTCACGGTGGACCTCGACACCCCGAGGTTCGCGGCGAAGACGGGACTGGTCGTGCGGCGCCTGGATCGAGCCGTCGGCGTCACCATCTGACGGCCGGCCCTCCTGCGCGGTCGAGCAGGACACCCGGCGCGCAGACGCCGGTGCGGACGGGCGGGCGGGCGGGTGGAAGGTCTGATGGAGTGGTCGGTGTGAGCAGATTCGACGTCCTGGACTGGCGGCGGCGCGTGGGCGCTCTCTACGCCGAGGTGCGCGCGGCCGCCGACCCCGCCGCCGGGCACGTGCGTTGGGTCGCCGGGCGCAACGAGTTGTTCGCCACCCACCCCGCGAGCCCCCTGGTGGCGATCGACCGCGAAACCTTCACCGGGTTGCCGGTGGCGGCCTACGACCCCGTGCTGCGTTTCGAGGTGTTCGTGCAGGACGCCGCGCCGGAGGTTCGCGACGCCGTGACCGGCACCGACGGCACGGTGCGCTTCGAACGGGTCGGGCGGGTCACCCTGGCCGGCCTCGGCACCCTCGACGTGTGGTGGCTCGACCAGTACGGCGGTGGGTTGTTCCTTCCGTTGCAGGACCCGGGGCCCGGTTACGGTGGCGGTCGCTACGTCCTGGACACCGTCAAGGGTGCGGACCTCGGCAGCATCGACGGGCGCCTCGTCGTGGACCTGAACTTCGCCTACCCGCCCTCGTGCGCCTACGACCCCGAGTGGGCCTGCCCGCTGCCGCCGCCCGGCAACGCCCTCACGACACCCGTCACCGTCGGTGAGTCCGCCGGAAACTGGTCGCTGGGTCCCGGGTGAGCGGGGCCGAGCGGGCGGCTGGTTCTCAGTCGAGGGGTGCCGAGGGCACGGGGACGGGCAGCTGTTCCAGATCGAGCGTGCGCGCGGAGGACCTGCCGCGCCGCCATGCGCCCAGCAGCAGATCGGTGGCCTCGTCGTCGGCGGCGCAGCGGAACATCCCCAGGGTGTAGATGCGGGAAGCCTCCTCCGATTGGTGGTGCCAGGAGAACTCCTCACCCAGGAACAGGTAGGCCTCCACGTCATCACCTCGGGAATCGAGGATCTCCTCGGCCAGCCCGACGGCCTTGCAGAGGTTTCCGCCCGCCAACAACGCCGCGACGACGTAGCAGCGGGTGTCGGGGGAGACGTGGTCCTTGGTGGCCAACGCCTGATGCGCCAACCGAAGCGCCCGGCGGGCGTCGCCGGCGTACGCGGCGTGTTCGCTGGCCGCGACGAGGAGGCGTCCGCGCGACACGGAATCACCGGGGACGGTCCGCCGGGCCCACGACTGCAGCAGGTCCGCGACGGCGCGCTGGCCCCGGGGGTCGTTCACTGCGCTCAGTTCGACCGATTCGAGGTCGTGGCAGGAAACAGGTGCTCTCACTCGTGAAAATCTAGTGATGTGTTACGTCGGAGTCCTGCCCGCCGAGCCCAAACGGGTCGATGTCCACCGTTCGGCGCAATGTCGGCACCTCGCCCGGGTCGACCCCTCAGTTCCCGAGTTCCACGACGACCGGCGCATGGTCGGAGGCGCCCTTGCCCTTGCGTTCCTGGCGGTCGATCACGGCCCCCGTGACCCGCGCGGCCAGCGCCGGTGAGCCCAGGACGAAATCGATCCGCATGCCCTGCTTCTTGGGGAAGCGCAGCTGCGTGTAGTCCCAGTACGTGAAGGTGCCGGGCCCGGGTGCGTGCGGGCGTACGACGTCGGCGAACCCCGTCTCGACGAGTGAACGGAACGCGGCCCGTTCCGGTTCGGAGACGTGCGTCGCACCGACGAAGAAGTCCCTGTCCCAGACGTCGTCGTCCTGGGGGGCGATGTTGAAGTCGCCCACGAGGGCCACCTGGGCGTCCGGCTCCGCCGCCAACCACCCGGCCCCGGCCTCGCGCAGCCGCTCCAACCACTGCAACTTGTAGAGGTAGTGCGGGTCCTGGAGCGTGCGGCCGTTGGGGACGTACAGGCTCCAGATCCGGACCCCACCGCACAGCGCACCGATCGCCCGCGCCTCGGCCAGCGCCGGGTCCCCGAAATGCGGGACGTCGGGGGAGAAGGCCGTGCTCACGTCCGCCAGCCCCACCCGGGAGACCAGTGCGACGCCGTTCCATTGCGACAGACCGTGATGGGCGACCTCGTAACCGAGGTCGTGGAACGCCTGCTCGGGGAACTGCTCGTCCTTGCACTTCGTCTCCTGCAGGGCGACGACGTCGACGTCACTGCGCTCGATCCAGGCCAGGACCCGCTCGAGGCGGGCGCGGACGGAGTTCACGTTCCAGGTGGCGAGGCGCACGCGCGCAGACGTTACCTCCCGGGGCGCACCCCGCGAGCGCCTAAGCTTCCGCCCGTGACCACCTCTGCCATCGACGCCGCGCGCACGCGCCTGGCCGACCTCATCGCCGAGAAGGCCGTGGTGCGTGGGCGCGTCACGCTGTCCAGCGGCAAGGAGGCCGACTACTACGTCGACCTGCGGCGCTCCAGCCTGGACGGAGAGTCCTCGGCCCTCATCGGGCCGGTACTGCTCGACCTCGTCGCCGACTGGGAGTTCGAGGCCGTGGGCGGGTTGACCCTGGGGGCCGATCCCGTCGCCCTCGCCATGGTGCACGCGGCCAACGCGTCGGGGTGGGCGCAACAGCACGGCGGCGCGCCGCTGGACGCGTTCGTCGTCCGCAAGGCGGAGAAGGCGCACGGGCTGCAACGGCGTATCGAAGGGCCCGAGGTCGCGGGCCGCAAGGTCCTCGCGGTGGAGGACACCTCGACCACGGGTGGTTCCGTCCTCACCGCCGTCGAGGCGCTGCGCGAGGTGGGCGCGGACGTCGTCGGGGTCGTG
>JBPBQU010000555.1:0-8746 GCA_050955085.1 Janthinobacterium lividum
CGTGCCCCCCTTGGTGATACGACGGGGCCTGGCGGTTGCAGACGATCGCACTGAACCGGTGGGTTAGGGCGACCTACCCACACTCAGATCCGAAGAGCCCCTTTGCCACCGCCCTCGACGACCCCACGATCCGGTCACGCGGTCCGAACCGACGCCGCTACCTGGTATCGGAGGAACAATCCGCCCTCGAACCCGCATCGGAACTCACGCGCCCAGCCGGCGCCGCCCTCCTGCACTCCGTCCAAGCGTGGATCCCCCGGCCCGGAACGACCTGGGCCGCCATCGTGAACGGTTCCACCACCGCGCCGACAACGACCCCTACCCGAACCGCGCCGTCGACCGACTCTGCGAGACGCTGCAGCTCAGACCACGGAAAAACCCAACCACCGCCTCCAACGGGTAGCCGGAAAGTACGCGTGCTTGCCGCATGCCTCACCGTCATTGGCGTCGAAGGTTGCTGACAACACCATCGTCGAGTTCGTCCTCAACGGTGGTGGCCGCTGGCCAGCGCCAAGCAACTACTCCTCTTCGCTGACCACTTCCAACTCACCGGTGAACTGTGCGAACGCGTCGTCACCCAGTTCACCGGTCACCGGTCACCGGTCACCGGTCACCGGGACAACACGATCGCCGGTTGGCCTGAACCGTTCACCACGGTCCTGCTCGCACCGGCCCTGCCTGCACTCCGGCCCCCAATCGACAGTGACGACCCGACCCTGCGCCGATCGGCCCGGGTTGCCGGACACCTCGACCCGTACAGGGTGTTCGGCAGACTGATCCTCCAGTGATACCGGCAAGGCCATGAACTGGCCCTGCTGAACATGGTCGGGGGGAGCAGTGGGAAAACCCCGGTAACGGCGACCTGGAGTAGGGACAGGAATGGCCCAACCACCTCGACGAACTCACCCAGGACGAGCGTCGCAGGTTGTGGTCGGCGGCGCATGCCTCCAGGTAGGAGCTCATCGCCCATCGCCTGCACCAGTGCTACGGCCTGAGAAACCCCTGTGGTAAGTCAACACCTGATACGCCGGCGTACAACTTCTCGACAGCGCCGCCGAGGCGGCCAAGGTGACGCTCCTGCATACCCCGACATTGGCCGAGGGCCAGGTTTATCACGCTTCCGACGAACTACCGCTCGATCTCGTAGTCCAGGAAATGCTATGTATCGCGGCTACACCCCCACGACCGAACTCCCTTGCCGCGTTGCGCCTGATCAATTCTCGGATGTCCGTCACTGAGCCACGCTCGTGCGTTCGCCCGACCGCACAGCTCTCACCCAGCCGGGCCTACCCTTCACGGCCTGATGGTCCATATCGTGGATGAGGCCCCATGAGCATCCGCAGAACGGACGACCGGTGAGTGACGAGAACGTGTTTGACTCCCCGCTGCTGCGCAGCCTGCTCACCGCCCTGGAGGCTACGCCGGACGACATCCCGTTGCGGCTGCACGTCGCCGAACTGTTCCTCGACGCGGGACACCCTGACGCGGCCCTGGCCCAGGTGTCGCGGGTCCTCGCTCAAGCTCCGACCTCATCGGCGGCGCGGGTGCTCATGCAGCGCGCCTTGAGCGACCCGGTCACCCCGGCCCCCGCAGGCTTGGATGGTCATGAGTTCGACTGGGCCGATGCGGAGGCCGACCTCGGGCCGGTCGACGTCAGTCAGCTGGACCGGGTTGCTGTGTCCGTGTCCGATCCCGACGGTGAGGAACCGAAGACGGTCACCACGGCGGATCTCGAACGTCCCCGCATCACCCTCGCCGATGTCGCAGGCATGGAGGCGGTCAAAGAACGCCTCGATCTCGCGTTCCTCGGCCCGTTGCGCAACCCCGAACTACGAGCGATGTACGGCAAGAGCCTGCGCGGGGGGTTGCTCCTCTACGGGCCGCCTGGATGTGGGAAGACGTTCATCGCGCGTGCCGTGGCCGGTGAGATGGGCGCGAGCTTCCTCTCCGTGACGCTCGCCGACGTCCTGGACATGTGGATCGGCAACAGTGAGAAGAACCTGCACGAACTGTTCCAGCAAGCTCGGCGCAACTCCCCGTGCGTCCTGTTCTTCGACGAGGTCGACGGTCTCGGCATGACCCGGGCGGGGAACCGGTCGTCGGGGCTGCGGACGACGGTTCAGCAGTTCCTCGCCGAACTCGACGGGATGGACGGGGACAACGAAGGGGTCTTCGTTCTCGCAGCGACCAACGCTCCGTGGGATGTCGACCCGGCCTTGCGGCGACCGGGTCGTCTCGACCGGATGCTGCTGGTCCTGCCCCCTGACGAACCCGCCCGCTACTCCGTCCTCAGTAGTAACCTGCGAGGCCGCCCCACCGAGCGCCTCGACCTCGGGTGGGTTGCGAAACGAACGGAGGGATTCTCCGGCGCCGATCTCGCTCACCTGGCCGACACGGCGGTGGAGCGGGCGTTGCACGACTCGATTCGCACGGGGACAGCGCGACCTGTCGGGATGGGTGACCTGAAGACCGCCCTCTCGGAGGTGCGACCGTCGACGGGTGCGTGGTTCGAGAGCGCGCGCAACGTCGCGACCTACGCCAACTCCGACGGCACCTGGGACGACTTGCTGGCGCACCTGCGTAAACGGCGTTGATGTTCAGGGGCATCGCTACCCGACCCCCTGAAAGAGAAACCGACCGCCCCCACCCGCGAACGTCTGCCAGAAGGAAGGTTCATGTCCACCCCGTACGAACCGTTCCGCGATCACTTCGGTGACCCCGATGACGTGAACCCCAGTGACGTGGACCCCGACGATGTGGACCTACGACGCGCCGCAGCCCTCGGCGAGGCAGGCCGCTGGGAGCAGGCTCTGCAGTCGGCGCACGCAGTGCTCGGCCGCTCACCCCACCACGCCGAGGCGTTGCGGTGGGCCTCGGTAGCCGAGCTGTCACTGGCCCGACCGGTCCGGGCCCTCCAAGCGGCGCAGGCCTCGGTGGCGGTGGAACCTCATGCCGAGCACGGTCATCGTCTGGTGAGTGTCGCTCTGCTCCAGATGCGACGACCGGTTGAAGCAGTCGAGGCGGCTCGCGCCGCAGTGCGCTGCGCGCCCCACGAGCCGTACGCCGTGAGCCAGCTGGCCACGGCCCTCGCGGTTCGACGACGTACCCGTCGAGCGGCCGTCGCCGTCGCGAAGCAGGCCGTGGCCCTCGGGCCGGGAATGGCGGAGCCGCTGTTCGCGCTCGGCCTGGTGCACCAGCAGCGCGGGAACTTCCGGCCGGCCCGTCGTGCCTACGAGGCTGCGCTGGCCATCGAACCGGACCACTCCGAGGCACTGAACAACCTCGGAGCCATCGCCTTGAACTCGGCCCGGTTGGGTCGCGGGGCGCAGCTCCTCGGTGACTCCTTGGCCGTCGATCCCCACAGTGACGTCGCCCGGCACAATGTCGACGTGCTGGCCCTCGGGTTGAGTCGCCGGGTCTGGCTCACCGGTTGGGCAGCACTGCTCGCCATGAGCATCGTCACCGGGGTCCAGACCCGCACCGGCACGCCGATACCGTTGCGCGCACTGGTCCTGCTGGCGGCGGTCCTCGTTCTGGCCCTGATCCTGAAGATGACCTGGCGTTCAGTTCCACCCGCGCTACGGATCGCCGTGCGGCAGCGACTCCTGACTCAACCCCTGCTCATCGCGAGCTGGGTCTTCGCGGCCCTGCTGTGGGCCGGTTGCGTGGTCCTTCTCCTGCTCCCGCGCGGCACGCTGTCGCTGGAGGAGACCTTCCAGTTGGCACGCGTCATAGTCGTCGCCAACGTCGTTTTCAGCCTGCTGCTGCGGCGCAAGCGCCCGGGCAATCGCTGAACTCGACGATCAAACACGAGCACCTCCGGTCGCTGGTTACCTGGGCTGGTCAGCGACCGCGGCGGGCGTGAAGGTTCAGAACGACGGAACCCGGTTCGGGTGCACTGACCGTCGCCGTGACGTCGAACTCGGCGTCATCCGGTGCGGGAACCGTGACGGTGTGGCTGCCGGTGGGGAGCGCGGAACCGTCGAACCCCGGCGGGAGAGGGGCCGTCAGCCGACCGGACAACGACACCGTGTGCGGCAGCTCCGGCCGCTCCGGCCTTGCTGGTCCCGTGTCGACGGGTTCCGGCACCAGGGGTTCCACGACGGCAGTTGACGGAGCTGTCGGAATGGGGGCAACGGGGTTCGGGGTAATCGGGTTCGGGGCAACGGGGTTCGGGTCAACGGGGTTCGGGGTAACCGGGCCCGGGGCACGAGAGGCGGCGGCGAGCTGGTCCGGGACAGCTCGGACCGACCCGGTGGTCGTCACCCCGGACCTCGTCGCGACCGGCCGGCTGAGCTGCGCCTCCTCCTCTTCAGCAGGCACCGGTGAACCCGGACCGAGCACGGCCTGACCCGGACCTGCCGGGGAAGGCGCGGACGAGGACGGACCCCCGCCCGTCGACGACACACCGATCGGAGACGGGCCCGGGGAGGCGGTGCGTGGAGCGAGGGGAGGCCTCGCGGTCGACTTCGGCGCGGCGATGATCGGGGACTCGTGGTGCCCGGCACCGTCTTCACCGGACGTCAACACGACGCCCCCGATCACGACGACGGACATCACGACCCCGACAGCAACGACACGCGCTGCCATCCCCCCCGGGGGACCGCCGGTGGAATGTCGCGGCAGGGGCTGAACAGTCCCCAAGCGGGGGGTCAGATCACCCTTCACGGCGAACTCCTTGTCAGGCGGCGATGACGACCGGCACGATCATCGGCCGGCGACGGTGGCGCTGGTTGACCCACGTACCCACGGTGCGGCGGACGATCTGCTGCAACTGGTACGTGTCCACCGGCCCCGTCGAGGCGTCGTTGAGCGCCGCCTCGACCTTGGACTTGATCGCGGACCAGCGATCGTCACCCTCACCGATGAACCCGCGCGCATTGAACTCCGGCCCGGAGACGACCTTACCGGTGACGGAGTCAACAGCGACGAAGATGGAGATGAACCCCTCCTCACCGAGGATGCGGCGGTCCTTGAGGTCGGCTTCGGTGATCTCACCGACGCTGGAACCGTCGACGTAGACGAATCCCACGGGCACGGCACCGACGATGCTCGCCTTGCCCTCGACGAGGTCGATGACCACGCCGTCCTCGGCGATGACGACGCGTTCACGCGGGACGCCCGTCTTGACGGCGAGTTCCGCGTTGGCGATGAGGTGGCGGTACTCACCGTGCACCGGCATCACGTTGCGCGGTTTGAGGATGTTGTAGCAGTAGAGCAGTTCCCCGGCACTGGCGTGCCCGGAGACGTGGATCTTGGCACTCTGCTGGTGGATCACGGTGGCACCGATGCGGGCGAGGCCGTTGATGACCCGGAACACGGCGTTCTCGTTACCCGGGATGAGCGAACTGGCGAGCACGACGGTGTCACCCGGCTCGACCGAGATGCGGTGGTCCCGGTTCGCCATCCGCGAGAGAGCTGCCATGGGCTCCCCCTGCGAACCCGTGCACATGAGGACGACGCGGTCCTCGGGGAGGTCGTCGACCTGCTTGAGATCGATCAGCACACCCTTGGGGACGTCGAGGTAACCGAGGTCGGCCGCGATGCCCATATTGCGCACCATGGAACGACCGACGAGGGCCACCTTGCGCCCGTGCGCGTCGGCTGCGTGCAGCACCTGTTGCACACGATGCACGTGGCTCGCGAACGAGGCCACGATGATGCGGCGCTCCGCCCGGCCGAACAACTGCTCCAGCACGGGCCCGATGTCGCGCTCCGGAGCCGTGAACCCGGGGACCTCGGCGTTGGTCGAGTCGACGCAGAACAGGTCGACACCCTCGTCACCGAGACGCGCGAACGCGTTGAGGTCGGTGATGCGCCCGTCCAGCGGGAGCTGGTCCATCTTGAAATCGCCCGTGTGCAGGACGAGGCCGGCCTCGGTGCGGATGGCGACCGCGAGAGCGTCCGGGATCGAGTGGTTCACCGCGATGAACTCGCACGAGAACGGGCCGAGCTGTTCGGTCTGGCCCTCCTTCACCCCGAGGGTGTAGGGCTTGATGCGGTGTTCCTTGAGCTTCGCCTCGACGAGCGCGAGCGTCAGCTGGGATCCGAGCAGGGGGATGTCGGGGCGTAGGCGCAGCAGGTACGGGACAGCCCCGATGTGGTCTTCGTGTCCGTGGGTGAGGACGACCGCGACGATGTCCTTCAGACGATCCGCGATCGAGGAGAAGTCCGGAAGGATCAGGTCGACGCCGGGTTGGTGGTCCTCGGGGAACAGGACGCCGCAGTCGACGACGAGCAGCTTCCCCCGGAACTCGAAGACCGTCATGTTGCGCCCGACCTCGCCGAGACCGCCGAGACCGACGACGCGCAGGGCGCCGTCCGGCAGCTTCGGCGGGCGGGTCAGCTCGGGATGGGGGTGGCTCATGCGGCTCCTTCTGCGGCCTGGGCGGCCGCGACCGTGTGGTGGTTGGGTCGAGCTGAGCTCTGGGTCGTGCGGGGGTCTTCGGGGATGCAGCGCGCGTCCCCGGGCAGCAGTCCGGCGAGCGCGAGGTCGGCCGCGATGGTCGCGACCTCGTCGGGGGTTGCCTCCAGCAGCGGCGCGCGCACGCTGCGCCGGCCCAGGGCCCCCGTGAGCTGCAGAGCGGCCTTGACGGCCACGACACCCTGGGTGCGCGTCATGATCCCACGTACCGCGGGCAGCAACCGGGTGTGCACGGCGCGCGCCGTCACCAGGTCACCCGCGTCGACGGCCGCCACCATCTGTGCGTAGTCGCGGCCCGCGACGTGCCCCACGACGGACACCACCCCGGACGCGCCGTGCGCGAGCAGCGCGAAGTTCAGGGCGTCTTCACCCGAGTAGTAGGCCAGTTCGGTTCGGGCCAGAACCCATGAAGTGGCCAGCAGGTCACCTTTGGCGTCCTTGACGGCCACGATGCGTTCGTGCTCGGCAACCCGCACGAGCGTCTCGGTCTCGATCGCGACCCCCGAGCGGCCCGGGATGTCGTAGAGCATGACCGGCAGCCCGGTCGCGTCCGCGATGGTCGAGAAATGGTGCAGGAGAGCGGACTGCGGGGGCTTGGAGTAGTAGGGCGTGACGACGAGCAGGCCGTGCGCGCCGGCTTTCTCCGCCGCCCGGGCGAGCTCCACCGTGTGCGCCGTGTCGAAAGTGCCGACTCCGGCCAGGACACTGGCCCGGTCACCGACAGCATCGAGCACCGCGCGCAGCAGGCGGTCCTTCTCCTCGTCCGACGTCGTCGGGGACTCTCCGGTGGTTCCCGACAGGACCAGACCGTCGTGCCCGTCCTCGTCCACGAGGCGCGTCGCCAGCGCCACGGCAGCGTCGATGTCCAACCCGCCGGAGGTGGTGAAGGGGGTCACCATCGCGGAGAGCACCGACCCGAACGGGCGGGGGGGTCGAGCGGCCGTGGCGGTGGACATGTAGCGAGGTTACCGCCGAGCGGACCCGTCTCTGGTGACCCTCGGTGTCTCGTCGGCCGGGTCCGCTCCGCCGGCCGGGCGCGGACCGTGCGTGAGACCCTTCCGTGGACCTGCGCAGGAGCCCGGACCGGGATGTGGAAGACCCAGTCACTGCCCGCTCGGGGGTCCGGGCAGTGACTGGGTCCGCAGGCGTCATCGTGGACGGGAACCCAGGTGTTACAACCCCGCGACTGGTGGAACCCTGCGACACCGACGCGACCTACCCCCGCACCGCGCCGACCGGGCACACCGTCGGACGCCCGGCCTGGCGATCAACCCACCAGACTCACCCGCACGCCGTCCTCCCCCGCATCCATCCGCACCTCGGTCAGCAGTCCGACGACGAGGTCGGCATCGAGGGGGCCCTGCGGGTGGGTGGTGCGCACGGCCAGCGTGGCGCACCCCGCGGCCCGCGCCGCGGCGAGCCCCGCAGGCGCGTCCTCCACGACGAGGCAGTCGCCCGGTTCGAATCCGAGACGCTGCGCCCCGAGCCGGAAGCACTCCGGGTCCGGTTTGCCGCGGCTGACGTCGTCGAAGGTCACCAGCACGCTGGGCGTGGGCAGGTCACCCGCCCGCATCCGGGCCATTGCGAGCGGTGTGCTGCACGACGTCACGATCGCCCATCGAGACATCGGCAGACCCTGGAGGAGGTTCGCGACGCCGGGGAGCTGGACCACGCCGTCGACGTCCTGGATCTCCAGCTCGGTGATCCGCGCGCTCGCCACGGCCAGCGCGTCCGCAGCGACGAGATCGGCCACGATCTCGACCGCGGGACGGCCGTGCCCGTGCGCCGCGTTCAGTTGCTCGAGGGTGAAGCCGTGCTCCTGTGCCCACGTCGTCCAGGATCGGGCGATGGCGGCCGTGGAGTCGACGAGGGTTCCGTCCATGTCGAACAGGACGGCGGCAAAGGCGCGATCGGGAAGGGTCACCCCCGCACCCTAGAAGGGCGGCCGGGCCACCCTCGAAGGACAGCAGGGCCACCCGGGGGTCGCAGGTGGCACGTACATCACCCGATAGCGGCGCCATCGTCGCGCCACCCATGCCACCGCACCCATGCCATCGCACCCAGGTCACCGCCACCCGTGCCAGGCTGAGGAGCTCGTACGCCAGCGACCGGGAAGGGACGGGGGTATGCCCTCGGGAACGAACACGCTCGGGCCGGTGGGGACGTCCATCGCCACGGTATGCCTCGCGGGCACCCTGCCGGAAAAGTTGGAGGCAGCATCCGCGGCGGGTTTCGACGCGGTGGAGATCTTCGAACCCGACCTGCTCAGCTGGCCGGAACCGCCGACCGTCGTCGCGCAGCGTGCGCGTGACCTCGGACTCG
>JBPBQU010000556.1:0-8668 GCA_050955085.1 Janthinobacterium lividum
GGTCAGCAACCCGTCGTCGCGCAAGGACCGGAGCGACTGGATGTCGGGGACGTGCTTGACCAGCGTGAGGACGCGCACGTCAGGACTCCTGGGTCTGGTCCGCGGCGGCCGCCTCGCCCTGGGCGATCGCGGCACGGGAGTTCGCGATCATCTCCGCGCGGGAGACGACCTTGACGCGCTCCCGGCCGTGGGGTGCACCCAGACCGCGCTCGTAGGCGTCGAGCGCCTCCCAGTGCGTCCACGTCAGGACGTCGACCCCCTTGCGCTGCAGGAAGTCCACGATCGCCTGCGGGTCGGGGTCAGTAGCGGGCACGAGACCGGCGACGTCGGAGACCAGGTGCTTCACCGTCTCGGTGGCATCGGATTTGGTGTGCCCGATCAACCCGACCGGGCCACGCTTGATCCACCCCGTGCAGTACACCCCCGGGACGGGCTCACCCTCGGGGGTCAGGACCCGACCCTCGTGGTTGGAGATGACACCCGCCAGCTCGTCGAAGGGGACGTCCGGCAGGGGGGAACCGACGTAACCCACCGCCCGGTAGACCGCCTCGACGTCCCAGGAGTGCAGCTCACCCGTGCCCTCGACGCTGCCGTCGCCGACCAGACGGGTCCGCTCGGTGCGCAACCCCCCGACACGGCCGTCCTTCTCCACGATCTCCACCGGGGCGTGCAAGAAGTGCAGGTGGATGCGCCGCGAGGCGCTGCCCGCCTCCTCCTTCAACGTCCAGTCGGTGAGCGTCTTGACGACCTGCCGGGTCTGGTTCGACTTCGCGATCGCGGCCATCGACCCCGCGTCGAAGTCGAAGTCCTCCGGGTCGACGATGACGTCGACGTCGCGGACGTGGCCCAGCTCGCGCAGCTCCAACGGGGAGAACTTCGCCTGCGCCGGGCCACGACGGGCGAAGACGTGCACGTCGGTGACCTCCGACGCCTTCAATCCCGCATAGACGTTCTCCGGGATGTCGGTCACGAGCAGGTCGTCGGCGTGCTTGGCCAGCATCCGTGCGACGTCCAGCGCGACGTTGCCCGCCCCCAGGACCGCGACGCTGGAGGCGGCCAACGGCCACTCCCGCGGGTAGTCGGGGTGCGCGTCGTACCAGGAAACGAAGTCGGCCGCGCCGTAGCTGCCGGGCAGGTCCACCCCGGGGATCGCGAGCGTCGCGTCCTTGATGGACCCCGTCGAGAAGATCACCGCGTCGTAGTGACGCCGGAGCTCCTCCAGGGTGACGTCGGTGCCGAAGTCGACGTTGGACAGCAGCCGGATGTCACCGCGCGACAGGACCTTCTGCAGGGCGACCACGATCTGCTTGATGCGTGGGTGGTCCGGCGCGACGCCGTAACGGACCAGCCCGAAGGGAGCCGGGAGTCGTTCGAACAGGTCGATCCCGACCCCGTCGAAACCTGTGGCCGTCAGACCCGACGCCGGAAGAATCGACTTGGAGAGGATGTCCGCGGCGTAGATGCCTGCGGGTCCGGCTCCCACGACGGCCACACGCAGCGGACGGTTCGACTCGCTCACAGGTCTCGATGTCCCTCTCGGCTGGGGTGCGCACTTTCGTAGGTAAGCCTAACGCGGCACCACGAAGACCCCAGACGCGACGATGCCCCGTATGGCGCCACCGCAACACCACGACCAGCAGGCACGGCATCAGCGGGCGGGGGTGCTGGCCGGCTTCGTCAGCTACGTCGTGTGGGGTCTCTTCCCCTTCTACTTCCACGCCCTCGCACCCACCGGTGCCCTCGAACTGTTGGCCCAGCGCGTCCTGTTCTCGCTCGTCTTCTCGGTGCTGCTCGTGACGGCGCTGCGGCGTTGGCGGCGCGTGCTGCGGGTCTGGCGCACTCCCGCCCAGGCCAGGTTGCTGGCCGTAGCCGCCGCCGCGATCGCCGTCAACTGGGGGATCTACGGATTGGCCGTGCTGCGCGGGAACGTCCTCGAGGCGTCGCTGGGGTATTTCATCAACCCCGTCCTCACGGTCCTGCTCGGTGTGGTGGTGCTGGGGGAACGGTTGCGGCGTACGCAGTGGGTCGCGGTCGGGATCGGCATCGCCGCGATCGTGGTCATCACACTCGACCTGGGTCGACCACCGTGGATCGCCCTCGTGCTGGCCGTCTCCTTCGGCAGTTACGGGTTGCTGAAGAACCGGGTCGGACGCAGCGGCGAGGGGGTCGACCCGTTGACGGGTCTCGTGGTGGAGACGAGCGTGCTCGCGCTCCCGGCCGTGGTGACCGTCGTCGTGCTCGGTGGGCAGGGCACGCTGACCTTCGCCGGCTACGGCTGGTTGCACGCCACGCTGCTGGTGCTGGCCGGGCCGCTCACCCTGGGCCCGCTGCTGTTGTTCGCCGTCGCCGCGGGGCGCGTGCCGCTGTCCATCCTGGGGCTGCTGCAGTACGTCACCCCCGTCCTGCAGTTCGTCGCCGCCCTGTTGCTCGGGGAGTCGATGCCGGCTTCGCGCTGGGCCGGGTTCGCCCTCGTCTGGGTCGCGTTGGCGGTGCTGACGTCGGACGCGGTACGCGCCTCGCGACGACCCCGGACCACGACATGATGATCGACCGCGCCCACACCACCGGTTCGCCGCACCGACAGCCGGAGCGACGTCGGTACAGGGATGGGTGTGGCGAATCCGTCACCATGACGACAGCGTCGCCGCACCGACGTCCGCACCCATCCCGGTGCGGGCACGGGAGCGGTGATCAGACGCGGTGCCGGGTGTCCGTGCGAAATTGGGTGTCGCGCCGGGCGTGGGTGCGAAAACTGGGCGTCGCGCCGGGCGTGGGTGCGAAAACTGAGCGTCGCGCCGGGCGTCGATACAGGCAAGGGGCGCGAGCCGCGCGGTAGCCGCAGCGTGACTGGGAGTTGTCTGCACGTTCGGTGGGGAACGGGGTGGAACCGAACAGAACCGGTGCCAGACGCGGCAGGATGCCGTACGTGCTGCCCCCGCTCCTCGCCGTCCGGGCCCGGCGGGCCCGGACCCGCCGCCTCGGTGCTGCCGCCGTCGCCGTGCTCGCCCTCGTCGGCCTGCTCTCCGCCCTCACCGCCCCACTGCGGGAACGCCTCGCCCCACTGCTCGAGGCGTTGCCCCTGGCCGTCCCACTGGGGGCCAGGACGGTCCTGGTCCCCGTCTCGATCGCGTTGCTGCTGCTGGCCCGGGGACTGCGACGCGGTCAGCGCCTCGCGTGGGCCGTGACGATCGCCCTGCTGGCGACCTCGGCGATCCTCCACCTGCTCAAGGGCATCGACGTCGAGGAGGCGCTGCTCGACGTGCTCGGGTTGGTCTGGCTGACGACGAACGCACGGGCTTTTCCCGTCATGCCCAGCGCCGCGCGAGCCCGCCGGGCCGCGTGGATCCTCGGCGTGGGGACTGTCCTCGCGCTCCTCGTCTCGGCCGCTCTGATCATCGCGGTGGGCGCCGAGCGACACCCGGGCGAGACGACCGAGGCCGTCGTCGAGCGGCTCGTGGGCGACCGGCGCACCCCCCTCCCACAGCTGCGAGGGGACGAGACACACCTCTTCCTGCCCTTGCTCAACCCGTCGTTGCTGGCCCTGGGGATCACCCTGCTGGTCGTTCTGGGCTGGCTCCTCCTCAGCCCACGGAGCGTCGAGCGGCTCACCCCGGCCCAGCGCCTCGGGGAACGTGAACGGGCCCGCGAGGTCGTCGCGCGTTACGGCGGGGGCACCCTGGACTACTTCGCCCTGCGCGACGACAAGGACTTCTTCTTCGCCGACGACGGCGTCGTCGCACACAGCGTGCGCAACGGTGTCTGCCTCGTCTCCCCCGACCCCATCGGCCCACCGGATCGACGCGGGTCGCTGCTCACGGAGTTCCTCGACCACGTCGAACGTCACGGCTGGTCGGTGGCCGTCGTGGGAGCAGGCGCCGACTGGTTACCGCTCTACGAGGCCGTCGGGTTGCGCCCGGTCTACCTCGGGGACGAGGCCGTGCTGGACTGCACGCAGTTCTCCCTCAAGGGTTCGCACATGAAGAGCCTGCGCGGATCGCTGAACCGGGTCACCAAGGCCGGGATCACGGTGACGTTCCACGACGGCGCGACGCTGCCCGCGCCCGTGCGGGCGGAACTGCTCGCGATCTCCGGGGACTCGCGTCGCGGCGAGGCCGAACGCGGGTACTCGATGACCCTGTCGCGGTTGTTCGACCCGGCCGACACGGGAGTCCTCGTGAGCATCGCGCGATTCGGCGACGGCCGGGTCGCGGGGTTCATCCAGTGGGTCCCGGCCGCCGCCGTGCAGGGGTATTCCCTCGACGTCGTACGGCGCTCGACCGACGAGGACGTCCCCAACGGACTCACCGACGTCCTCATCGTCTCGACGGCGACCCATCTGGCGGAGAACGGGATGCGCGGGCTGGGGTTGAATTTCGCCGTGCTGCGCGAGCTCGTGGCGGGTGAACGGCAGGGGTTGGTGGCCGACGCCGGGCGCCGGGTCCTGCACGCACTCTCGCGCAGTGCCCAGATCGAGTCGCTGTGGAAGTTCAACGCGAAGTACGACCCCGCATGGCAACCGCGCTACGTGGTGCTGGACTCCGTGGAGTTCGCGGCCGCCCAGGGCCTCACCATCGCCGATGCCGAAGGCGTCGCCGATCTGCCCGTCATCGGCCGGTTCCTCGGCCGGCAACCGTCGCGGGTCTGAGCCCACCATGAGTTCGTCGTGACCCTGGCACTGGTGGCCGCGCTGCTCGCGGCCCTCGGTTACGCCGCGGCTTCCGTCCTGCAGGCCGTCGGCGTCCGGGGCGGATCAGGCGCGGCGCAGCTGGTCCGCTCCCCGCTGTACCTGGCCGGCCTGGGGTGCGACGGGGTCGCCTGGTTGTTGTCGCTGATCGCGCTGCGCCGGCTGCCGACGTTCGCGGTGCAATCGCTGCTCGCGGGGTCACTGGCGCTGACCGTCGTGCTCGCCCGGGTGTTCCTCGCGTCCCGGTTGCGCCGGATCGACGCCATCGCGGTGGGACTGACGGTCCTCGCGCTGGGCGTCGTCGCCGCGGCCGGGACGGACCAACCGGCCGTGCTCGTCCCGCGTTCCGTCGAGGCCTCGATCCTCGTCGCGACGGGGATCTGCGTCCTCCTGGTCCCCCTGTCGCGGCGCAGCCCGTCCGTGGTGCACACCGTGCTCGCCGGGGTGGCGTACTCCCTCGACGCCCTGGCCGCCCGCGCGGTCGACGTCCCGCCGATCTGGTGGCACGTCCTCGGGCATCCCCTCGCGTGGGCGGTCGTGGTGGCCGGGGTCGTCGGGACCCTGGAGTACGCCGCGGCTCTGGCCCGTGGGCCGGTCGGACCCGCGACGGCGCTGCTGTGGGCCGTCGAGGTCGTCGTGCCGGCGCTCGCGGGGGTGTTCCTGCTCGGTGACGACGTGCGCGTCGGCTGGGTCCCCGCGCTCGTCGTCGCGCTCGTCGTCGTGGTGACCGCATGCGTGGTCCTGGCGGGATCACCGGCCGTACCGGAGGAAGGTTCGTGAGCAGGGCCCCCGTCGTCCTGGCGCCTGGCGTCGTGACGCAGCTCGCCCCTGCGCAGGAATGGCTGGACTCCTGGTGGCTCGTCGCGGGTCTCGGTGCCGGTCTCCTGGTCCTGCTCGCGGTGGCCGCCCCCGTGCCGGGACTGCGGCGGCGCGCAGGCGCTCGCCGTCCACCTGGGGTGCGAGCGGGCCTCGTCGCAGGTTCCGTCGTCCTGCTGCTGCTCACGGGGGCCGAGACAGCGAATGCGCTCTCGGGTTACCTCCCCACGCTCGGCGCTGCGCGCTTCGTGCTCACCGGCAGCTACCGGTCGGGAACCGGGACGCTGACGAAGTTCTCCCTGGGCGCCCCCACCCTCGACGTCCCCGCGAGCACTACGTACGCCTACCTGCCACCGGGCTACTCTCCAACCGCGGCCCGGCGCTACCCCGTCGCCTACCTGTTCCACGGCTCACCCGGGCGGTCCTCGGACTGGTTCGCGGCGGGTGATGCGGCCCGCACCCTCGACGTCCTCATCGCCCACCATGAGATCCCGCCCATGATCGTCGTCACTCCCGACACCAATGGCGGCGGCCTGCACGACACCGAGTGCCTGAACCGCCCCCACGGTGCGCAGCTCGAGACGTTCATCAACCACGTCCTCGTGCCCGCCGGCGACGCCCGCTTCCGCACCGACCCCCGGCCTGCGGCGCGGGTGATGGGTGGGATGAGTGCGGGCGGGTTCTGCGCCCTGGACCAGGGCCTGCGCCACCGCGAGACGTGGGGCCCGATCATCGCCCTCGAACCCTTCGGCGACCCAGGGAACTCCTTCCGGGACAGGCTCGGGGTCACCGGTTTCGCGGCGGTGTCCCCGTCCGCCTACCTGCCCAGGATCACGGTTCCTGCACCGGTACCCGTGTTCTACGGGACGGGTGCGCGGGCCATCGAGAAACCCGGCGTCGACATCATCGGGGAGTTGCTCACATCGCGCGGGTGGCCCGTGCTGCGCCGAGACGTGCCCGGTCAGGGCCACACGTGGCTCACCGCACGCGCGGACCTGCCCTACGGGCTCGTGTACGCGGCGCGGTTTCTGCCGCGGGAGTAGGCGACACCCCGCTGCAGACCTCCAGGAGGATCCACAGGGACACCGCGAGGACCTGCAGGCGCTGGGAGGTACCGCCGCCTCCGCTGCCACCGCCGAGGAACGAGACGACCTGGACGAGCCCCGCCCCCGCCGAACCCAGGATCGAGACGATCGCGAGCACACCCAGCGGCGTGCCGAGCCGGCGACGGAGCCGCCAGACGAGTTCCAGCCCACCGACGACGGCTCCCGTCGTCGCGAGCACGCTGATGCCGTCGTGCACGAGTTCGGGGCCGGCGGATGAGGCGGGGCAGGGGCCCAACGACGGAGCACACGTCAACGGGACCAGGGCCGAGACGAGGGTGCCGACCCCGAAGGCCAGCAGGCAGGCGGCGCGCAGACCACGATGCACCTGCCCCGTCCCCGGGTCGCGAGGACCCCCGCTACCGACCCGCTCGCGCAGCAGGGCAACGCCGAGCAGGGTGGTTAACGCCCCCGCGAGCCCGTCGCCGAGGCGGAACGAGCCCGCGCCGGGCTGACCCGCCACCGACAGCTCACTGATGACGCCGACCGCGAGGTCCACCCGCGACCCCACGACCCCCGCGAGGAGGAAGTTGGAGTTCGCGACACCCGCCACCACTCCCGCCCCGACCCTGATCAAGGAGGTGAGTGGGGGCAGTCGCACCAGGCCATTTTGCCCCGCGGGCAGGACGGCCGCTGCCCGAGGTGTGCTCGCACACCCTGGGCACGGGTGCCCCGCGACGGGCAGAGTGGACCCATGGACCTGCCGGTGATGCCCCCCGTCGAGCCGATGCTGGCGAAGGCGGCGACCGCGGTGCCACCCCAGCCGGGCGACTCGACCGGTACCGGCACCAGCGATTGGCTCTACGAACCCAAGTGGGACGGTTTCCGCTGCGTCGTCTTCCGTGACGGCGACGAGGTCGTGCTCGGTTCGCGCAACACCAAACCCCTCACCCGATACTTCCCCGAGATCGTGGCGGCCGTTCGCGCGGAACTACCCGAGCGCTGCGTCGTCGACGGCGAACTGTTCGTGGCGGCTGACGGTGGCGGACGACTCGCGTGGGAATCGTTGTCGCAGCGCATCCATCCTGCACAGAGCCGGATCACCACGTTGTCACAGGAGACTCCCGCGCAGTTCGTCGCCTTCGACCTGTTGGCCCTCGGTGACGAGGACCTGACCTCCCGGCCGTTGCGACAGCGTCGGGCGGAGTTGACGACTGCGTTGGCCGGGTGTGGGCCCGTCACCCACGTCACCACCGCGACGACCGATGCCGGTGTGGCGACGGATTGGTTCACCCGTTTCGAGGGGGCCGGTCTCGACGGGGTCGTGGCGAAACCCCTCGATTCGACCTACCGGCAGAAGGAACGCGTCATGACGAAGGTCAAGCACCGGCGAACGGCCGAGTGCGTCGTCATCGGTTATCGCGAGCACAAGAGCGTGCGGGGTATCGGGTCGATGCTGCTCGGGTTGCACACCCCGGACGGGATCCGCAACGTCGGTGGCGCCTCGGCGTTCACGACCGTGCGCCGCGGGGAACTCCTCGACCAGCTGACGCAGTTGCGCCTCGGTGACGACGTACGGGCACCGGGTGAACAGAACCGTTGGAACGCCCGCGAGGACTCCTCGTGGGTTCCCGTTCAGCAGGTTCTGGTGTGCGAGGTCGAGTACGACCAGCTGGAAGGGGAGCGGTTCCGGCACTCCCCGCGATTCCTGCGCTGGCGCCCCGACAAGGACCCGCAGGACTGCACGCTCGACCAACTGGAGGTCCCCGTGAGTTACGACCTCGGTGATGTCCTCGCCGGCACCGCCTCGAACCCGTCCGGCAGCGGGGTCTGAGGTGGCGTCCAGAACCCCCGCCGAGGAGATCGTCGTCGACGGCATCGCCGTACGGTTGACCTCGCCCGACAAGAACTACTACCCGGAACTGGGTGAGCAGGGTTCCAAACGCGCGGTCGTCGAGCACTACCGCCGGGTCGCCCCCGCCCTGCTGGAAGCCGTCGGTGGACGACCCACCTACCTGCAGCGGTTCCCCGACGGCATCGCGGGTGAGGAGGTCTATCAGAAACGCGTGCCGAAGTTCGCCCCCGACTACGTCGACACCGTGCACGTCACCTTCCCCTCGGGCCG
>JBPBQU010000557.1:0-8528 GCA_050955085.1 Janthinobacterium lividum
CCAGGTGGCCTTCACCCCGCCCACCGGGCAGCAGCTCGACAACCGAGGGGGTGCTGCGACGCGACTCGTCGTCTCCGCGAGCCCACCGGGACTGATCGTCACGGGAGCCGGTGACGAGGCGGGTCTTCACCGGGACCTCGTACTGGGTGACTCGGCACCCGACGAGGGGGACAGGGTCATCCACGTCAGCGTCCGGGCCGCGGTCTGCGACAACGACGCGGACACCGGTGAGGTCCCCGAGTTCGCCGCCTGCCACCTCCACCAGCAGGACTGGAGGATCCCCGTGCGGCTCACGGCCGGAGCGGCGCCGATCCTCCGGCTGCACCTACGGGCCGTCTGAGCGGCCGCAGGTTCAGCGCGGCGAGGTCACTGCCGATAGCCCCCGACCTCGTCCGCCGGCCGGGCCTCAGCGGTGTCCGGGTCCTGACCCGCGTCCCTACGGGCCTGCCGCTGCCGCAACAGGTCCCAGCTCTGGTCGAGGGCCCTCTCGGCCTCCTGGAGCTGGGTGTGCTCCTCCGCAGCGGACAATTCCCCGGCCTGTAGGGCCGCCCGCAAGCGGTGCTCCTCGGCGATCAGGTCGCTGATGCGCTGGTGGATCTCGTGCTCGTTCATTCGTCCTCCTCCGTGAACCCCTCACCGGCGCGGGTGCGCAGGTACCGGTCGACGAACCGCAGGGTGCGTTCCTTCGTATCGGCCGCCGAGGCGTGGTGGTAACCCACCCCGGATGTTGCCATGAGGGGTGTCAACGGCGACCTGAGCACCGACAGGGGTGATGAAAGCGTGTTCCTCGGCGTCGTCGCTGCGGCCGAAGGCGTGCACGAGCACGACACCCGGCCACGGACCGGGTCGGTCCGACGTCACGACCGGGACGGTGAGGTCACCCGGGACGGAGTTCGGACCCGTGAGCTCACCGACGATGAATCCGCGAACAGCGCCGGGGGGTATGCCAGCGGGGGTGTGACACAAGGGTGCGCAGGGCTGCGGAGTGACAAGGGATGACCGAGCATGGTGAGCTTGTGGGGTGAGCGAGCATCAGTCGCCCGAGGACTCGGGTCCCGAGACGGACGAGGAGCGCCGGGAGCGTCTCGAACGGCGCAGCCTCATCGACCTGACGCGCGCCGAACGCGGTGAACCCGAGCGCCGGCTCCTGCCCGGGATCGAGCGCCGCACTGCGGACGAGGACGATCCGGGCATCCCCGACCGTTGAGCGGGCGGGTCAGTCGAGGGAGCTGAACGCTTCCACGTCACGGATCTGACCCGACACGATGATGACGTCGTCGGCGGCGAGCGAGGTCTCGGGCGTCGCGTAGGTGTAGCCCTCACCCACCTTGTGGTGCGCCACGACCGTGACCCGATAGATGCTGCGCAACCGGGCCTGGCCGAGGGTCTGCCCGACGATCGGCAGCGGCGGCGTCGTCTTGACCATCGCGAACCCGTCGTCGAACTCGATGTAGTCCAGCATCCGACCACGGACGAGGTGCGCGACGCGCAGGCCCATCTCGTGTTCCGGACGGATCACCCGGTGCGCACCCAGTTGGGTGAGTATCCGGGCGTGTGACTCGCTGATCGCCTTGGCCCACACGTTGCGGATCCCGAACTCGAGCAGCGTGGAGACGGTGAGGATGCTGGCCTCGAGGTTGGTGCCGATCCCCACGACGGCGCGGTCGAACTCGTGCACCGACAACTGCCGCAGCGCCTCCTCCTTGGTGGAGTCGGCTACGACGGCATGGGTGAGGTGCGGGGCGAGTTCGTCGACGAGCGCGGCGTCGGTGTCGATCCCGAGGACGTCGAGCCGTCCGTCGTTCATGAGTTCCAGCGCGAGCGAGCGCCCGAACCGACCGAGGCCGATGACGACCACCGACCGGGGGGTGGCGAGGGCTGATCGTCTAGCCAATGATCGGTCTTCCTTCCGGGAATTCGTACAACCGGCTGCGTTCACGGAGCGCGAGAGCAGCTCCCAGTGTGATGGGGCCGAGACGGCCGAGGAACATCAACAACGCCAGGATCACCTGCCCGGACGCCGGTAACTGCACCAGGAGACCCGAGGACAACCCCACCGTCGCGAACGACGAGATCACCTCGAACACCACCATGTCCAGTGGTGCGCTGGTCATCTCGACCAGCACGAGCGTCGCCGTCACGATGACGGCGACCGAGACGAGGGCCACGGTGAGGGCCTGGCGGTGGACCCGGTCGGGCACCCGACGGGAGAAGACCGAGACGTTCGCCTCACCCCGGAACTCGGCGAAGAGCACGACGGCCAGCAGGACGAACGTGGTCACCTTGATACCTCCGGCCGTGCTCGCCGACCCGCCCCCGATGAACATCAGAACGTCCATCAGCAGCCACGACCCGCCGTTCATCTGGGTGACGTCGATGGAGTTGAAGCCTGAACTGCGGGTGGCGGCGGACTGGAACAGGCCGGCGAGAGGTCGTGCCCACCAGTCCAACGCACCGAGGGTCGCGGTGTTGTGCCACTCGTTGACGGTGATGAACAGCCAGCCGACGAGGAGCAGGATGACGGTCGTGCTCAGCGTCAGCTTGGTGTGCAGCGACCACGATCGGGGGGAACGGAACTGTCGGCGAAGTTCCAGCAGTACGGGGAACCCGACCCCTCCGAGCACCGCGGCCCCGATCACGGGCAGGCACATCCAGGGGTCGGAGGCGAAGTCCGTCATCGAATTCGAGCGCAGGACGAACCCCGCGTTGTTGAACGACGAGATTGCCAGGAACGACCCCTCCCAGGCTGCGGAGGGAAGGCTGATCCCGTATCCCAGGAACAACCGGGTCGAGAGCAGCACCGCCGTGACGGCTTCCACCAGAACGGACACGCGGACGACTCCGAGCAGGACGGCGCGCACATCGCCCAGATCGAAACTTCGGCTCTCCGCGGTCGTCAACATCCGAGAACGCAACCCGAGGCGCCGGGAGGCGACCACCCCGAGGAGCGACGCCGACGTCATGATGCCGAACCCGCCGATCTGGGCCAGGGCGAGGATGACGACGAGCCCGAACACCGACCAGTGTTCGCGCGTGTCCACCACGACGTGCCCCGTCACGCAGAGCGCGCTGACCGCGGTGAACAGGGATTCCACCAACGTGGCGGAACCGACTCCCCGACGGGCGATCGGCAGCCAGAGCAGCGCCGTGCCCACGACGACGGCCGCGCCGAACGTGGCCGCGACCACCTGAGCGGGGTGGTGCAGGAAGTGGCGTCGCGCCCGGGTCGCGTCCACGTCTCGTAACCTCCGTGCACCTCGACCGTCCGACCCGACAGGCTCGCGTCGCGACCCCGGATCAGATTAGTAGCGCGAAGCGGTCACATCCGACGGCATCGGACCCTGGAGGGAGCGGATCACGACTCGTCGGACCCGTCGGGGCGGATCCCGAGCAGGTCCCAGAGATCCGCGCGCCCGAAGAACCGCGCCGACTCCAAGGCGTTGGGTTCGCCCAGGTAGGGGTCGGCATCGGCCGCGACGAGGGCGGTCACCACGTCGCGCTGTCCTTGGAACACCGCACCCGACAACGGTGTCTGACCGCGTCCGTTGACCCGGTCGGGGTCTGCACCGCGCTGCAGCAGCACCCGGACGGTGGCGGGGTGCCCGTGGTAGCAGGCCAGCATGAGCAGGGAGTTGCCGTCGGTGTCGGTGGAGTTCACCGGGACGCCGGCGTCGAGGTAACCGGCGAGCTCGCGCGAGCGTCCGTTGCGGGCGTGATCGAAGACACGGTGCGCCAGCTCGAGTGCCCGTTCCTCGTCCGCGTCCGCAGGACCGGAGGGACCACCTCCGTGGTTCCCGGGGTCTCCACCACTCTCGGTCACGGCGCCAGGGTAGGACGACGACCCGTGACTCCGCACCCTGCTTGACGTCGCGCTCCGTCCGGGCACCCGGCCGGGTCGCCCTCGCTCGGCTGGAGTCCCACCGGCATCCATGACGAGGCCGTCAGGTGGACTCGAGGACGGAGCTGACCGTCGCCATCGCACCGCTGAGCGCTGCGAGATAGGCCCGGGAGACCTCGTAGACGGCGTGTCCGGCGTCGGTGATCCGGACGGGTTCGTCGTCCTCGTAGGCCAGCACAGCTCGAAGTGCCGCCCCGGCTTCCCCGCCCCCGTCGACGAGCGCGGAACGCACCGACAGCGCCACCCCGGTCGTCTCGACGAGCTCGTCGTCGGGCATGCCCAGGATGCTGGCGATGCCCGAGAGCAGCCCGGCCGTGTAGGCGACGTCGGGGTCACCCGGGGCGAGGCGGGCGCAGGCCGCGGCCCGGGCCAGGACCATCGTGAGTGCCTCCGTGTCGACGCTGGTGACCCCGCCGAGCAGCATGAGCACCACCCATGAGCACAGTTGACGCCGACCCAGCAGCACGACCGCCTGGCGCAGGGACGTGATCTCGGTCCGGGTGCCGTACGCGGCCGAGGTGACCGTCTTGAGGACCCGCAGTGACAACGCGGGGTCGGAGGCGACGAGGGTCTCGATCTCACCGATCGAGGCGTCCGTGCCGGTGAGGGCGCGGACCAGGCGCAGGCAGACGAGCTGGGAGGGCGTGAGGGTGACCGCTTCGAGGGTGACCGGGCGCTGCAGGCCGTACCCCTGGAAGAGGTCGACCCCTGCGGCTGCACAGCGTTCGAACAGGGCGTCGTCCTCGATGCGCTCGACGACGACGAGTGCCTGCGGGTTGTGCCGGCGCGCCAACGCGACGACCGACTCGAAGTCGTCACCCGTCGCCTCGACGTCGACCTTCACGTACTCGGCACACGCCACCGCAGGCAGCCGGCTGGCCTCACCGGCGAAGTCGTCCACGGCGATCCGATAACCCTGGGCGCGCAACGCGTGCAGACCGGCCATCAACTGTTCGTCGACCTCGATCGTCTCCAGCAGCTCCAGTACGACCTGGCTGGGGGAGCAGGGCATCGGGAGCTCACCGGTGAAGAAACCACGCGTGAGGTTGATGAACAACAGTTTGTCGCCGGCGATCTGCTCCACACCGAAGTCGCCGAAGGTGGCGCTGATGACCTGTGACGTCGCGTGGTCCTGCTCGGCGCCCACGGCGAGTTCGGCACTCTCGCGGCCGTGAGCGCGAAACAGCAGTTCGTAGGCGATGAGAGCGCGGTCGCGGTCGTAGATCCCCTGTCGTCCCACCCGGACGGAACCGACAGAACCGGCTGTCTGTGGGTCCGAGAACGCAGACCGGATGCTGCGCACGGGACCGCTCACCGGAGTGGGGAGGCGCTCTTCTGGGTTCGGCGTCGCCACGGTGGTGCGCTCGTCAGTCCCCGTGGGTAGTGGCTGCCCGGTCATGGACGCGGCTCCGCGGTGAGGTCGCCACCCGCGCTGGGGCGCTCGGCGGTCTTGTCTGCGAGGTCGACGGCGAAGGCGTCGTCGTCGACCACGACCCCGCCGGTGGTGGCGAGGACAGCCGCGGCGACGGCAGCGACGGTCGTGCGGACGGTGTCGTCGGGTGTCGCGGTAGGCCCGTCGAGGCGGACCTCGTAGTCGACGCTCAGGGTGTCGTCCGCGTCGTCCTCGGCGCGGTCCACGGGGTGGACCAACAGGAGTAGGTCGACGCCGTCACGCGAGCCCGACACCACGTAGGGCTCCGGGGTGGCGGCGACGGGGTCGGCGTCCAGCAGTTCCTCGAGATCCCCGGAGCGCGCGCTCTCGGCCTCCGGGAGGGCGTGCTGGAGCGCGCGCAACAACTGCGCCGGCTCCACCCACGTGCTGGTCTTCACCATCAGGTCTACGGCTGTTCCGACGTCCGGCTGAAGCAGCTCACGTGTCCCACTGCGCCGAACGAGTCCACCGAGGCGCCGCGCCAGGCCCTGGAGCAGTTCCACGTCGCTGGGTGGGCCGTCCGCGGTGATCCCGACGACGACCGCCGCGCGACCCGGCCCGGGCGTGCCGGGCAGGTCGAGCAGTCTCCTCGTCAGCGGCCCGACGGGCACCGGACCGAGCAGGCGTGCCCCCGACGGCAACCGCACGGCGCCGTCCGCACCGCGCGCGAGGTCGACGTCGCGCAACCGGGCCAGCTCGACGACGGCGTGCGGATCCGTTCCGGCGGGCAGGAGCAGGAGGTGCGCGTGCCGCCAGGCCCCCGACGCCCGAGCGCGCACGGAAGCCTTCAGACCGGCGACCTGAGGAAGTTGTGGAAGGAGCGGCTCGGGGTCGGCCCGCGCTGCCCCTGGTAACGCGACCCCGACGCATCGCTGCCGTAGGGGTGCTCGGCGGGGGAGGAGAGCCGGAAGAAGCACAGCTGCCCGATCTTCATGCCCGGCCACAACGTGATCGGGAGCGTCGCGACGTTGGACAGCTCCAGCGTTACGTGCCCTGAGAAGCCGGCGTCGATGAACCCGGCCGTCGAGTGCGTCAGTAGACCGAGGCGACCCAGGCTGCTCTTGCCCTCCAGACGTGCGGAGATGTCGTCGGGCAGCGAGACGACCTCGAAGGTCGAACTCAGGACGAACTCGCCCGGGTGCAGGATGAACGGCTCGTCCGCCCTGACCTCCACGAGGCGGGTCAGTTCGGGTTGTTCCTGCGCCGGATCGATGACCGAGTACTTGTGGTTGTCGAAGAGGCGGAAGTACCGGTCGATGCGCACGTCCACACTGGAGGGCTGCACCATCGAGGGGTCGTAGGGGTCCAACCCGACCCGCCCGCTGCCCAGTTCGTGGCGGATGTCGCGATCGGAGAGCAGCACGTCGCCACGGTACCGCCCGGTGCGGGCAGTGGCGGGCGTCCGTTACAGTGGTGCAGCCTGACCGAGCTGGTCGGTCGTGCGGGTGTAGTTCAATGGTAGAACTTCAGCTTCCCAAGCTGATAGTGCGAGTTCGATTCTCGTCACCCGCTCCATCGCAAAGGCACAGGTCAGCGGCATGATCGCTGCACCTGGGCCTCCGTCGTTCCCGGGGTCGTGACGCGCCCGTGCCCGCTACGTGCCCGTAGGTCATGCGGCCAACACGGCAGGGACGTCCGATCGGGCGAGCAACAGGGCGTGCAGATCGCGGTCCAGCATGGCCGCGAGTCGCAGGCAGTCGGCGTGCGCCTGCACCGGGCTGACCCGGTGGTTCTGCCCGGACAGCGGGAAGCCGTTGACGAGCGGCTCGTGGTGGGCGACGCGGTTGCGCAGGTCGTTGATGCGGGACACCACGGCCAAGGCGTAGGCCCGTTCCCACCGCTGACCGTCGGCGCGGGCCTGCGCCTTGCCGCCGGGGAAAGCCTTGTCCAGGACGCCGCGCCACAGGACCTCGTAATCGCTGCGGACGCGACGGGGAGGCCGTCCGACGTGATCGCCCTTGTCGAGCAGACCCCGCCAGAAGCCGAACATGCACTGAGCGACGACGCGGCCGGGTGTCTTGCCGCCGCTGATCCGCGTCCACGCCTCAGCGAGCTGGCGAGAGGAGCGGTCATCGAGCGGGACGGACAGGTCTGCGTACCCGGTGGCCCCCCACCGAGCTTCCAGCCGCGCGTTCATCGCGTTGCGGAGCGCGACCTCCAGGAGAGCCAGGTCGGCCAGGAAGGCCACGGACAGCTGGCGGTCCCACAGGTAGAGGTCCAGCGCTCTGGACTCGTTACCGCTGGCAGCGGTGAGGTAGGTGCCCAACCGGACCGGGGAGATGGAGCGCGTCAATGCCGCGACCTGCTCAGCCGACAGGTTCACTGGACACTTCCCTTCACTCGGGGCTACCTTGATCGAGCAGTCCCCGGCGTACGCCTCTGTCGAACTCGAGTCGGCATGCAGCCGGGGTTTTTTTTTGCCCGCAGTCTGGCAGCCGCGACGGGACCGTCGATCATCACGAGCGGTTGTCGAGGTCGACGAGCGAGCGGAGCATCGTGGCGTCGGCTCGCTGAGCCGGATCGGCGTGCTCCCCGCAGAAGGTGATACCGGCTGTGGTGAGCACGTCGGTGACGGAGTCGGTGCGCGACGGATTGCTCCACGTGAAGCCCGGGCTCACCATGCCCTTCGCCCGCAGCACCCGCCACGGCCCCGTGCAGTGCCGGCAGTTGGAGACGTGCGCGCCGACGGCCATCGCGCCGCTGCCGATGACGGTCGCCAGGTCCCCGTACGTCGTCCACTGGTCCGACGGGAGCGCCTGCAGGATCGCGTGCAGGTCGGACCAGTCCCGTCCCTGGTCCCGGACCTCGCTGGACAGGTCGACGAGGTTCCTGCCCGCCAGGACCGACCAGTCCTGGCCGTTGGCCGCTGCGACGTCCTGCTCGTCGGCGACGACCCACCACGTCGTCCCCTGGATGCCGGTGAAATCCCGGTCTAGAGCCTGGAGGCACACCTCCTCCGCCAGCCCTGTCGCGCTGTACGACACCGTATCCTTGTCCCACGTCAACGGTTTGGCGGTGTTGTTGCGCCACCGGACCCGCAGGCGAGCGGGCTCCTCAGCAGCCCACGTTGCGATGGCGGTGCGTTGCTCCTCGGTAACACCACTGCCCGGCTTGAGGAGGAGAACGGTACCGTCAGGAAGGACGCCGGTCTCCACGATGGAGTGGACGGCGTTCTTCGCCCGTGATCGCTGCTCGGCC
>JBPBQU010000558.1:0-8309 GCA_050955085.1 Janthinobacterium lividum
AAGACCATCCGTGACTCGATGGGCGTGAGCTCGCACCGCGACACCACGTCGACGATGGATCTGATCATCGCCAACGTCGTGGTCCTCGATCCCACCCTCGGGATCGTCAAGACGAACATCGGTATCAAGGACGGCCGGATCGTCGGGACCGGCCGGGCGGGAAACCCCGACGTGACCGACGACGTCGACCTCGTCGCAGGTGCGAACACCGGCTGGATCATGGGGGAGGGGATGTTCGCGACGCCGGGCATCATCGACCCGCACGTCCACCTCGCGACATCGAGCCTGGTGCCGGCGGTGTTGTCCGCGGGGACGACGACCATCGTGGGAATGGGTTACGGGCACGTCTCCGACATGGGCGTGAACCCCGAATACCACTTCCACCGGATGATCGAGGCGTGGGAATCGTACCCGCTGAACGTCGCGCTGCTCGCACGGGGAAGCGCCTCCGACCGGTTCTCCCTGGAGCGCAACATCGAGATGGGATGCGCGGGGTTGAAGATCCACGAGGACACCGCGAGTTTCACCTCCGTCATCGACAACGCGTTGACGATCGCCGACGAGTACGACGTCCCGGTGTGTGTGCACACCGACTCCAACCAAGAGGGTGGCGAGCTCGCCGACACCGTCGACGCGATCGGTGGCCGAACGATCCACGCCTACCACATCGAGGGTCTGGGAGGCGGACACCCGAACGTCCTCGAACTCGCCGGGAACCCGTCGATCCTGGGTTCGTCGACGACGCCCACCATCCCTTACTCGGTGAACACCTACCGTGAGTACGGCGAGATGAAGATGGCGGTGCACCGCATGCACCACGACCTCGCCGAGGATCGCGCGTCCTTGGAGTGGCGGGCCCGCGGTGGGACGGTCGCGGCGGAATCGGTGCTGCACGACATGGGGGCCCTCGCGATGATGTCCAGCGATTCCCAGGGGATGGGCCGCATCGGTGAGGTGTCGATCCGCACCTGGCAACTGGCGCATCGCATGAAGGAGTTCCTCGGCCCCGAGGACGACTCCGGCAACGACAACTCCCGCATCCTGCGTTACCTCGCCAAGATGACCATCAACCCCGCCATCGCCCAGGGTCTTCAGCACGAGATCGGGTCGCTCGCCCCGGGCAAACTCGCCGACATCGTCCTGTGGCGCCCGGAGTTCTTCGGGGTGAAACCCCAGTTCGTCGTCAAGGCGGGTTTCGTCGTGTGGGGGCCGGTCGGGCCGGGGAACGACTCGACCCGGTTGGGACAACCGCAGGTCTATCGCCCGATGTTCGGCTCGATGGGAGCCGCGCCCGCCTCGCTCGGGTTGGCGTTCGTGTCGCAGGCTTCGCTCGACGCAGGTCTGGTGCGCAAACTCGGCGTGCGCCGGAAGTTCTCCGCCGTTCGGGACTCCCGCCACCTCACCAAGGCGGACTTCGTGCGCAACAACGCGTCTCCGCGGGTGCGGGTCGCTCCCGACTCCCTCGACGTGACCATCGACGGCGTCCCGGTGGACCTTCCTCCCGCCGAGACCCTGCCCCTCACGAACCGTTACTTCCTCTGACAACCCCCGGCCACCCCGGGAACGACAGCACCCGCGCGGGAATCCCGCGCGGGTGCTGTCGGTGATGGAACTGACCTCAGTTGAGTGTCGCGGTGTCGATGACGAAGCGGTAACGCACGTCGGAGTTGAGGACGCGCTCGTAGGCTTCGTTGATCTTGTCGGCCGAGATGACCTCGATCTCGGCGCCGAGGTGGTGCTCGGCGCAGAAGTCGAGCATCTCCTGGGTCTCGCGGATGCCACCGATGGACGATCCGGCGAACGAGCGACGCCCGGCGAGGAGGGAGAAGACGTGCAGGGACAACGGGTGCTCGGGAGCGCCGACGTTGACCATGGTGCCGTCGACGGCGAGCAGCGAGAGGTAGGCGTCCACGTCGATGTTCGCGCTGACGGTGTTGATGATCAGGTCGAACGAACCGGCGAGCGCGCTGAACGTGCCCTCGTCACCCGTCGCGTAGTAGTGGTCCGCGCCGAGACGCATTCCGTCTTCCTGCTTCTTCAGCGACTGCGAGAGGACGGTGACCTCGGCGCCCATGGCGTGGGCGATCTTGACGCCCATGTGGCCGAGCCCGCCGAGGCCGACGATCGCGACCTTCTTGCCGGGGCCCGCACCCCAGTGGTTCAGCGGGGAGAACAGGGTGATTCCTGCGCACAGCAGCGGTGCGGCGGCGTCCAGCTCGATGCCCTCGGGGATACCCAGGACGAAACCATCGGTGACGACGATCTTCTGCGAGTACCCACCCTGGGTCACGACCCCGTCCTTGCCGACGCTGTTGTACGTCCCGACGTTGCCCTTGAGGCAGTACTGCTCCTCGCCCTTGGTGCAGTTCGCGCATTCGCCGCAGGAGTCGACCATGCAGCCGACACCGACGCGGTCCCCGACGGAGAACTTCGTGACCTCGGAGCCGACCTCGGCGACGATTCCGGCGATCTCGTGACCCGGGACGACGGGGTAGTTGGAGGGACCCCATTCGCTGCGCGCGGTGTGGATGTCCGAATGGCAGATGCCCGCGAACTTGATGTCGATGAGCACGTCGTGCGGGCCGACGTCGCGACGCTCGACGGTGGTCGGCGTCAGCGGCTCGGTGGCGGACGTGGCGGTGTAGGCGTTGACGGTGGTAGGCACGAAACTCCAGAAGGATGAGGGGGCGGGAAACGGTCACGCCTCGTTGCGCAGGTCTGACGCTACTCCCGAAATCCTTGACCGCAGCATCGGGTGACGCTCGTCCGAGTGGGGCACGAGCAACGTCCAGCACGCGGAATACCGCCAGGGGGTCGAGGATGACCGCATGTGCGAGACGACGCAGAACGCTGAGACGGCGCTTCCGGATGACGTCACCGCGGCCCGACAGGCCCGCGCCTTCGTCCGCGCCACGCTGTGTGCCCGACACGACCACGATCGTCTCGATCGGGCGCTGCTGCTCGTCTCCGAGCTGACCGTGAATGCCGTCGAGCACGGCCGGCCGCCGGTCAGTGCCTCGCTGGACTTCCGTGGGGAGCTGCTGCGGATCCAGGTCACCGACGGCAGTCCACAGCGACCCGTCCACCGAGCAGTCCTGACGTCCGCCGAGAACGGTCGAGGGGTGGCTCTGGTGGACGCGCTCAGCGCCCGGTGGGGTGTGCGCCCCACGGGGAGCGGCAAGACCGTGTGGTGCGACGTCACCGTGTGAGTCGAGACACCGCCCGGTGTCCGACCTGAGGTCGGCGCTTCGCGCTAGGGCCGGTCTTCACGATGATCACGAATTGGGAGATGACGAGAACGTCTCTCACAGTGGGCCTGGTCGATGGTGGGGTCGCTGACGGAGCCGGTGTCGCATCTGGTGCTTCTACTGCAGGTCTTCGGTCGGGTGGGCGTTCGCGGGTGCTGGTCAACGTCCGCAGCGGTGCGGGGATCAGCGCCAGCCGCTCGAACGCCGCGGCCGACTGCTCCGCCCAGGGTCCGCGGTCGGCGAGCTTCACCAGGACCCGGTGCCCGGTGCGGACGATGCGGGCGGCGGTGTGTAGCAGTCGGTATCGCAGGGCCTTCGGTTCACACGTCGCGAGGTCGCCCTCCAGTAACGTCGTCGGGGGCCAGGCGATGAGGTCGATCCCGGTCAGGGCCAGTTCCGGCCAGGTCGCGTTGATCGCGAAGACCCGGGAAGGGAACCGCCCGAATCCGGCTGGGGTACGTCCCGCTTGAAGCGGAGCGCGCGGGGGAGCTTGCCGGTGCGGATGCGGTCTTCGACGCGGGCGTGCGCGCGGTGGCGGGCTTCGAGGGCGGTGAGCTGCTCGACGCGGGTGTCGGTGACGAAAGTCTGAAACCGCCACCCGTCAATGTCGGAGAACGTCAACCGAGCGCCGGGGTGGGGCCGTTCGCACCGCACCAGCACCCGCATCCCGACCGGCCGGCCGCGTTCGGTGAGGCCGGGTAGGAACCCGGTGGGTTCAACGACGTCAGCGCCTTCCCGCAGGCGGCCGTCGACCTGTACGGCGGGAGTCCACGCGTGTTCGGGCAGGGCGAGGATGACTTCCTGGACGGCGGCGGTCATGGTGAACCTGACAGAGAACTCCAAGTCCAGGCCTCTTCCCGAACCAGACGTGGAGTTGTTGCCGCGCAGCCGGTGCAGGTGCTGCAACCAGTCCTTCGTCGCGCCGGCCCCGTCGGCGCGGATCAAGATCGGGGTCCAGTGGCGGTGGGTGTCGGGGATCTGAGCCAACGCGAGTTCGCTGACCTGGATGTGATCGGTGGTGGTGTTCGACCCGGCGTTGCCGGTACGCAGGACCCCGGTGAGGACTTCGCCTGTGTTGTCCAGGAACGCCAGCAGCGGGTGGTAGCCGAACCCGCCTTTGAAGGTCGCGGCGGCGCTTTCCTTCTCCGAGTGCGCGGTGACGAGGGTGGCATCCAGGTCGATGACCAGTCCCGACCTCTGGCATGGACGACGGGCAGGTCACGGCCGAGTCCGGTTCAGGCCAGCCAGGCCCGTTCCCGCGCGGCGGCGCGAGCTGCGCGGAGCCCGGCGAGGACGTCGGCGAACAGCCCGGTCAGGTCCGTCTTGTCGGCGATTGGTCAGCAGGCGGGTCCCGGTGTGGGAGACGACGCCGGCCCCGCCGGTACTCACGCTGACCTGCGGCCGCTGCTCCTGCTGGCGGGTGCCGCTGACGCGGCCACGCCAACGGTCACGGACGCTCTTGTGGGGGGAACGGGATCGAGACGGCCTTGTACTCCGCACCTGCGGAGTGCCTCTCACGTGGTGCGGGTCCAGAACTTCGACAAGCCCATGATCTTAGGCGAGACAGGCACTTCCGTGCGTTCGGGGACCCTCAGCGACGAGGGTTACTGGATGCTCCGGGCTAGCTCGGTCAGTTCGGCGGGGACACCGGGGGCCAGGGTGTCGATGAAGCGTCCGAGAGGACGACGGTCTTTCTGGCTGCACCGGCCGAGATTCGTGGGGGCACTGTTGCTGGTCGCTCCACGGGGGCTGCCCGTGCGTGAAAGGGCAACGCAACGGTCTGTCCAGATCATCTTCTTCCCAACCGGTTGCGCCGTGCCGACGCTTCTCCAACGATGACGCACGCGCCAGCAGTCCCGAACCCATCCCGTGGCCGTCGGCGCGACCCTGACGACCCAACGACTCAAGGAGAATCAGATGAACCGTGGCACTCGATCGTCGTGGTCGAAGCTCATCGTCGGAGCGACATCGACTGTGAAGGCCAAGGGGCGCAAGACGCTGGTACCGCTCGCCGTCCTCACCCTCGCCGCGACCGGCATCGGTTTCTCCGCGTCGAGCGCGTCGGCCGATGCGGGCACCACACCGCTGCGCAGCTGGAACAACGGTCGCTGTTTGGACTCCAACGGCGCTGGTACCGCTTACGCTCTGGGCTGCAACGGCGGTTCATACCAGAACTGGCTGGAGAGGACCCCAGCCCTCCCGGAGGGCGTCGGCTGGACGTACGAACACCCAGGTACCCCCTTCGGTGCGCAAGCCGCCTACGGTCCCTGGAAGCTGGTCGACCAGGCCACCGGCCGCTGCCTGGACAGCAACGTTGTGGGTTCCGTCTACACGAACCCGTGTTGGATTAACGACGAGAATCAGTTCTGGACCGACGTCGTGTGGCACGACAACGTGCACACACTGGTGAATTGGCAGACGGGCAGGGCGCTTCAGATCGGGTCGGGTGGGGGGGTCACCGCCCAGCCGATCGACTACAACAACCACAGCGTGCTGCTCGACGTCAAGCGCGGATACTGAAGTCTTTCTCTGTGGGCCGTCGGCGGTGACGGCCGCGCACCGTGAGCCCAGATGTTGAAGCAAGCCCTCAGCGACGAGGGCTTACTGCAACATCTGTGCTAAGGGGCATGCAATTCCAACCAGACGGTTTTTCCCACCGCCTCCTCCCGCACCCCCCAGGCGCTGGCGAGCAGGTCTATCAGTGCCAGTCCGCGTCCACCGAGAGCACCTGAGTCGGCGGCAGCGAGGAGGGGAAGCCGGGAGTCGTCGTCGCTGACCTCCACCCGCACCGCGCTCGTCGTGGCCGTCACCCGCAACCGTGCCTGACTGCGCCCGTGCAGGATGGCGTTGGTGACGACCTCACTGACGAGCAGGGTCAGGGTGTCGCAGATGTCCCCGCATTCCTCCAACTGACAGCAGTAATCGTGAACGAACGTGCGAGCCTGGCGGACCGCGGCCGGGTCGGGTTCCAGGACCAGGACGGTGCTGGGGACACCGTCCAACCCGTGGTCACGGTGCTCCCCGTCGTGGGAAACCCCATCGTGGAGAATCCCGTCGTGGGAAACCCCGTCGTCGACAACTTTGTCGTGGGAAACCCCGTCGTCGAGAACCCCGTCGTCCAGAACTCCGTCGTCCAGAACCCCGTCGTCCAGAACTCCGTGGTCGGTGTCCGGCCGCGGGGTGTCCTCGGGGTGGGTGCACAACGCGAGCAGCGCCACGTCGTCCTCCACCTGCCCGCCCACCAGCGCCAGCAGCCCGTCGCAGAGCTGGTCCAAGGTCGCGGTGCCCAGCTCCCCGGCAGCTTCCGCCAACCACGTCAGACCTTGGTCCAGCGAGACGCCGCGGCGTTCGATGAGGCCGTCGGTGTAAAAGAGCACCGTGGCGCCCGGGACCAGGACGATCTCGTGATCCGTGCGGGCGGTGTCGGGGTCGATGCCCACGACGAGGTCGGTGTCGGTGTCGAGGAATCGTGGGGCCGCGCCGGGTTCGAGCAGCAGCGGTGGGGGGTGACCGGCGTTGGACCAGCGCAACACCCGGGTTCCGGCCTGGGCGTGGGGGCCGGGTTGTTCCACCTGCGCCAGGATCACCGTGGCCAGACCGTCCACGCCGAGATCGTGGGCGGCTCGGTCCAGCGCACTGAGTGCTGCGGCGGGGGGGTCGCCGATGGCGTGGCCGATGCCACGCAACAGGTTGCGCAGCTGCCCCATGACCGCCGCGGCGGACTGGTCGTGACCGGCGACATCACCGATGACCAGGCTGGTGCAACCGTCGGGGGTGATGAAGGCGTCGTACCAGTCCCCACCGACCTGGGACTCGGCTGCGGCCGGGGAGTAACGGACCACCAGCTGCAGGTGGTCCGGTTGTGGGGGTGCGGTGAGCATGGAGCGCTGCAGGGTCTCGGAGAAGCGGGCTGCGGTGGCGCTGGCGGCACGTTCGGCGTCGCGAGCGGCGATGCGCTCCAGCGCCTGGGCGATCAGGGTGGCGAAGGTGGTCACCAGGTCGAGGTCTTGTTGCCCCCAGCGGCGGGATCGTTCGAAGGCCAACGAGAACGACCCCAGCAGTCGCCCGTGCCCGTGCAGCGGTGCGCTGGCCGAGGCCTGGGTGTCGGCCGCGGTGTAGAGGTCAGCGACTGCCGGGAAGTGGGCCACGGTGGCGGGCAGGTCGTCGAAGAAGTACGGGTTCCCGGTGGCTGCGGTCTGCACCAGCGGTAGCGGGAAGTCCAACGGCAGCAGCTGTACGGCGTCCCGGACCTCGGTGGCAATGGTGTCGGTGGCGATGGTGTCGGTGGTCAGGATCCGAACCTGGGTGTCGTCGGGTTCACGCAGGCACAACCCTGATCCGGAGGCGCCCAACAGACTCGCACTGTGCCTGGCGATGACGTCCAGAACCGTGTTCTTGTCCTGGGCCTCACCGAGGGAGCGGGCGATGTCAACGAGTCCGGCCTGTTGGGCGGCCGCCCGGCGGGTGGCCTCCAATGCGGTCCCCAGTTCCTGATCGCGCAGGTACAGGTCACGCGCGGCCTGACGCAGGTCGGCGCGGGCTGTGCGCAGTGCCGCCCCGACAGCGATCCGGGCGGCCGCATCGGCGGCGGTCGTGGGGTGGGTCTGCGTCTGCTCCTCGACGTAGCTGGTGACGTCTTCAGCTCGGTGCAGTACCAGCCGCACCTGCCCGGTCTCATCCAGCAACGGGACGTTGACCGGGCTCCACCACCGCCGGAGGAACCCTCCGTCGGCGGCCGGGACGTCGTACTTCTGCAGCGGCATCATGTCGGGGCGGGCGGTCTGCAGCACCCGGCCCAGCGACGCCTTCACGTTGGTGCTGCCGAACGCGTCGGGGTCCTCAGGGTTGTCGGGGAAGGCGTCGAACATGTTTCGCCCGAGCAGGTCCGTGCGGGTGCGGGCGGTGGCGCTCAGGTAGGCGCTGTTGACGGCCACGATCACCGCGTCGGTGTCCAGCACCAGAGAGGGTGTGGGGACGACCTCGAAGACGGCACCGAAGTCGACAGGATTCACCCCAACCACCGCTTCCTCCACCGCCTTCAGCGCTGCGTTGACTGATGAC
>JBPBQU010000559.1:0-8192 GCA_050955085.1 Janthinobacterium lividum
CGCCCTCGCCGATCAGGCGCGTGCTCTCATCCGCCCGGGGGCGGTCGACTTCGGGTGGATCCCGCGGGCCCAGAACTCCGACGCCGACCGCCTTGCCAATGAGGCCATGGACGCGGCCGCGGCGGGTCGCCCGTGGCAGCGCACCACGGGAGCAGGGACCACGAAACCACTGGCGAGCGCGACCCCCGCACCCAAGGCGGCTGCTGTCGATTCCGGGGAAGCCACCGTCATGGTCCTCATCAGGCACGGTTCGACGCGGCTCACCGAAGAACGCCGGGTGTCGGGTCGCTACGGCGAGGACCCGGAACTCTCGGATCGCGGTCTCGCCGAGGCGGCGGCGGCCGCGGGCTGTCCGGACGTGCGCGACGCGGACGTCGTCATCTCCTCCTCGATGCGCCGCTCACGGCAGACGGCGAAGGCCATCGCCGACGCGCTCGGCCTCGAGGTCCTCGTCGACCCGCAGTGGGACGAGAGCGACTTCGGCGAGTGGGACGGCATGTCCGCACCGGAGGTCGTCAAACGGTGGCCGCGGGAGTTCGCGGCCTGGAACGACTCCGCCGATGCCGCCCCGCCGGGCGGGGAGTCGTTGCGCACCGTCGAGACGAGGGTGCTGGCCGCGCGCGACGCTTTGTTGCGTCGCTGGGCGGGTAAGCGGGTGGTGCTCGTCAGCCACGGTGACCCGTTGCGGGTGCTGCTGCGCGCGAGCATGGGTGTCGGTCCGCACATGCAGCGCAAGATCCATGTCGACCCGGGTTCCCGGACGTTGTTGCGCTGCTACCAGGACGGGACGAGCGAGGTGCTCGCTGTCAACCGGGTGTGAACTCGTGCGGGTGCCGGAACTCACCTGCTTCTCGGTCGGACCACTAGCATCCTGAAATGCTGCCCGTAGCGCGTCCTCCCGTCATCGCGGACGTCGCTCGCGCCGCAGGGGTCTCCGTGCCCACCGTTTCGCGCGTCCTCAGCGGGGCAGCCCGGGTCAGTGAGTCGAAACGGCAGGCGGTCCTCGCTGCCATCGCCCACCTCGGCTACCGCCCCAACGGAGCCGCCCGCGCCTTGGTGACGGGGCGCAGTTCCCTGATCAGTGTGGTCACCTCGAACACGACGTACTACGGCTACGCGGCGACCATCCAGGGGGTGGAGGAGGCCGCCCGAGCGTCTGGGACGGTCGTGGCGATCACGGTCGTCGACGACGATTCGCCCGCCAGCGTGGGACGAACCGTCGACCTCGCGCTCGGGCAACCGGTCGCGGGGGTGGTCGTCCTCGACTTCGACGCCCCCGGGACCCGGGTCCTCGACACGTTGCCCCCGTCCATGCCCGTCGTCGCGGTGACGTCGTCGCGCCAGGGGCGCGACGTGCCGCGCGTGCTCTTCGACGATCACCGAGGTGGGGAGGAGGCGACGCGTTACCTCCTGGGCCTGGGGCACCGAACGGTGCACCACGTCTCGCTGCCGTCCTCCGGACATACCAGCGGTCGTCTGCTGGGCTGGCGGGGAGCGCTGCGGGCGGCCGGCGCCCGGGTTCCCCAGGTCGTGGCAGCTGATTGGACCGCCGACTCCGGGTACCGAGCCGGGGTGAAGCTGATCGGGCGTCGCCAGTTGTCGGCCGTCCTGTGCGGGAATGATGAGATTGCCTTCGGGGTCATGAAGGCATTGCAAGACAACGGAATCCGTGTTCCCGATGACGTCAGTGTCATGGGTTTCGACGACCACCCGCTGGCGTCGTTGTGGACGCCGACGCTTACCACGATGGCGCAGGATTTCCGGCAGCTGGGCCGCGATGCGGTCGCTCTGCTGCTCGCGGCGGGTGAGGGTATCGCGCTGGTGGCGCCGGAACGCTCCCTGCGACTGATGGAACGTCAGAGCGTGGATCGCCTTCGGGTCTGAACTCTCCGGGTCGACGTCGGTGTGATGAAATCGTTATCATCTCGCCGGTTGGATCGTCTTGCGCGTCTTCTTGATAGACGTTTTCATGGGGTGGCAGCGCAATGGGCCTGCCGTTCTTGAAGGAGCTCGATGTCGAGCGAGTTGGTCGTCATGTCCGACGACGTCCTGGAGATCGTCCTGGAGGTCGACGCGGACGCGCCGGTGCGCGTACTGCGCCTCGGACCTCCAAGCCCCCACGCGGTGGCGCCGCCAGTTTCGTCACAGCAACCACTGGTCGAACTGCTCACGGTCTCCGAGGGGCGGGCGCTGACCACGAACCGCTTCACGAACACCGCTCTGGCCGAGCGTTTGCGGTTCTCGGGTATCGAGCATGCCGTCGTCGATGAGTGGCATGAGGCCCGCATCCGACAACGCGACGAGCGCACCGGTCTGGAAACTGTCTCCGTGTTGCGTTGGTCGTCGGGAATCCCTGCCGTCCGGTCGTGGACCGAGGTGCGCAACACCGGGTCCACGACGCAGGTCTTGCAGATGGTGAGTTCTTTCGCCGCCGGTTGTCTCCTCCCTGAGAACGGGAGTGCGGCCGATGTCGTGCTCTGGCGGGCACGTTCCGAATGGTGCGGCGAAAGCCGATGGGCCGCAACGGGTCTTCGTGGGACCCAGGGCTTTGCCGACATCAATATCGCCCGGCACGGTCACAACGGGCGGGCAACGCTCGCCACGACGAGTCGCAGCACCTGGTCCTCGGGGGAGTTCCTGCCGACGGGGATGCTCGAGGACACCCGGACGGGACGCACCTGGGGCTGGCAGGTCGAGCACAACGGTGCCTGGCACTGGGAGGTCGACAGCCGGGGTGAGGGGGCGGATGCCGTCGCCCTGGTCATCACGGGACCCAACGACAACGAACACCAATGGACCGTGCCGCTCGCACCGGGGGAGTCTTTCACCTCCGTCCCGGTGGCGATCGCCGTCGCCGATGGCGGGCACCAGGATGTTCTGGCTGCTCTCACGCGCTATCGGCGTGTGCTGCGCCGGTTGCAACCGGGGGACGACGGCCTGCCACTGATCTTCAACGACTACATGAACACGTTGATGGGTGATCCGACCACAGAGCGGTTGCTGCCGCTGGTGGACGCGGCCGCCGTCGCTGGTGCGGAGATCTTCGTCATCGACGCGGGCTGGTATGACGACACGGGTCAGTGGTGGGACAGCGTGGGTGAATGGGAGCCGTCGCAGCGCCGTTTCCCTGATGGTGGCTTCCACACGGTCCTGGACCGCATTCGCGAGCACGGCATGAAACCCGGTCTCTGGCTCGAACCCGAGGTGGTCGGCGTGCGCAGTCCCGTCGCGGACACCCTGCCCCCCGAGGCGTTCCTCCAACGCGGTGGTCAGCGGATCGTGGAACACTCCCGCTACCACCTCGACCTGCGCCACCCCGCAGCTCGCAACCACCTGGACTCCGTCGTGGACCGCCTCGTCGACGTGGAGGGTGCCCGCTACTTCAAACTCGACTACAACGTCACGCCCGGTGCGGGCACCGACGTCGGTGGCGTCAGCCCGGGTGCCGGACTCCTCGAACACAATCGCGCCCACCTGGCCTGGCTCGACGCAGTGCTGGACCGCCATCCGGACGTAGTGTTCGAGGCGTGCTCCTCCGGGGCGATGCGGATGGATTACGCCATGTTGTCCCGCCTGCAGTTGCAGTCGACCTCCGACCAGCAGGACCCGGTGCGCTACGCAACGATCGCGGCGGCTGCGCCCGCGTCCCTGCTGCCCGAGCAAGCCGGAAACTGGGCCTACCCGGAGGCGGGTTCCGGCACTGAAGAGACCGTGTTCGCCCTCGTCAACGGGCTCGCCGGACGGATGTACCTCTCGGGTTACCTGAACCGGATGGACACCGAGCAGATCGCTCTCGTGAGCGAGGCAGCCGCGCTGCACAAGGCGTTACGAGGTGACCTCGTCCGTTCCCTCCCGTTCTGGCCCCTGGGCCTGCCGGGTTGGGATGATCCACAGGTCGCGCTCGGACTGAGCAGCCCGAACGGTTCTCTCCTCGCGGTGTGGCAGCGTGCAGACCAGGCCCATCCCGTGCGACTCCCGTTGCCGCGCTATCAAGGTCGGGAGGTCGTCGTCACCCAGCTCTTCCCGGCCGGGTTGGCGCTCTGGCCGTACGACTTCGACGTGGCAACCGGTGTCCTGACCCTCACCCCGGCCGGGGACGGACCGAGCGCGCGCTTGTTCCGCGTGAGCACGTCCGCCTGACCCGGAATGCTTAGTAACCCATCAACCGGCATGCAATTCCCCGGACACCCCCTCAAGGAAAGGACACCTCGACGATGAGGATCTCGAAGATTGCTACCGTCACGGCGGCTCTCGTGGCCACCGTGGCACTCACGACGGCCTGTTCCGCTGCGAACCCCGGAGCCTCCGACTCCACGACGAGCGGCACCGTCACGTGGAACAGTCCGACCGCGAAACTGGACGGCGTCAAGCTGACCTTCTGGACCGCTCCGTCGACGGCCACCCTGGCGGACGGTGCCATCGCCGCCTTCGAGAAGGCGACCGGTGCGACGATTGACAAGGTCATCATTCCCGACGTCTACGAGACCAACGCACCGACCAAGCTCGCGACGGGCGCGAAACCCGACCTCGCGACGTGGCAGCCGACCGGCAGCGAACTGGCGCTGCTCAAACCCGCTACCGGGCTGCAGTCCCTCGATGGTGCGCCGTGGCTGAACAAGCAGACCTCTGCGGTCCAGGGTCTGGGAACTGTCGACGGCAAGCACTACTCGGCCTTCGTCAACACCCCTTCGACGCTTGGGGTGTTCTACAACAAGGACGTCTTCGCTGCCGCCGGCATCACGGACACACCCAAGAACTTCGACGAACTCATCGCTGACGCCCAGAAGATCAAGGCGACCGGCGTGGCGCCGATCTTCGGTGCGGCCGGAACGCAGTGGCCCACCCAGTGGTGGCCGCAGGTGCAGCTTGCCGAGGCGTCGAAGGCGGGCCTCTGGGACAAGGTCAACACCAACAAGGACACTTTCGCGGGCAAGGACATCCTCGGGTCCATCCAGACATACGACGAAATGCTGAAGCAGGGTCTCTTCAACGCGGACGATGCGACATCGACGTACGACGAGTCCGCTCCCGCTCTGCTCGACGGCAAGGCCGGCATGGTTCTGCAGCTGACGTCGTTCTCGACGTTGCTGCAGTCGACCGCCGATAAGGCGACCATCGATGCCAAACTCGGTTGGTTCCCGATCTCGAAGGACGGCAACACGGCCACCTCCGTGCCGGGCGGGGACAACGCCCTGGTCGCGTTCAAGACGGGTGACGAGAAGCGCGAAGCGGCCGCTCGGCAGTTCCTGACCTTCTGGCTCGACACGTACTACCCGACGTACGTCAAGGAGGCCGGGGTGGTCTCGCTCGAACCGACGGTCCCCACTCCGGACGGGGTGCCGCAGGTCGCGCAGGATGCTTCCGCTGCCCTCGACGGGGCGGCGGGTTCCATGCAACAGAATGCGGTCGCCAACCCCGATCTCTACGTGAACCTCGCCAACATGGTCAACGGCACGATGACCCCCGAGCAGGTCGCGGACACCACTCAGTCCCAGTTCGCCCAGATCGCGAAGGCCCTCGGGGCCAAGGGTTTCTGACCCGGTAAGGAGTACAGCTGTGTCGACGTCCACGCCCGTGGGACCCGTCCGGCGACCGGTGACTGCGAGGCGGGGGCTGCGCCAGGTGGTGCGCCGTCGTACGAGCGACCATCCGTGGTGGTTTCTCGCCCCGGCGTTCGCAGTTCTTGGGATGTTCTTCTTCCTCCCCACCGTCTTCAACTTCGTGTACGCCTTCACGGACTGGTCGGCCTTCCACGACGAGATCTCGTTCGTTGGTTGGGACAACTTCACGACGTTGATCAACGACGGAACATTGTTCCGGGCGCTGCGCATCACCTTGGTCTACGCCGTCCTGGTCGCGGTGATGCAGAACGGTTTCGGTCTGGGCCTCGCACTGCTGCTCGAACGCGACACCCGGTTGAACCGGGCTGTGCGGGTCGTCTTCTTCATCCCGGTGCTGATGTCGGCGCTGGCCGTCGGGTACGTCTTCCAGGCGTTGCTGAAACCTGATGGTGCGTTGAACCAGTTGATTGCCACGATCGTGGGGCACGCGGTGCGGACTCCGTGGCTGGGGAGTACGACCTGGACGATCGTCGTCGTGGCTTTCGTCAACTCCTGGAAGTGGATGGGGTTGGCGATGATCATTTTCCTTGCTGGGTTGAAGACCATTCCCGAGGACGTACTGGAGGCCGCGAAACTCGACGGGGCCGGCCCCGTGGCCACGTTCACCCGTGTCCGTTTCCCGTTGCTCGCACCTGCCGTCACGTTCAACGTCGCGACCGCGTTGCTGGGTTCTCTCAACGGGTTCGACACGATCCAGGCGACGACTACCGGTGGGCCGGCGCAAACCACGGAGGTCGTCGACATCTTCATCTTCCGGACGTTCGGGTACGGCCTGTTCTCCCAGGCCACTGCCATGAGCCTCGTCCTCTTCCTGCTGGTCACCGTCCTCGCGTTCCCGGTCATCGGGTACCTCAGGCACCGGGAGCGTGTGCTGTGAATGATGTTGTCCACCCCGCGGTCCGTGGCTCGAACACCCGGTGGTTGCAACCGGCAGTGGCGATCGTGCTGGCCGTCGTCGTCATCGGCATCCCGTTGTGGCTGGTGTTCGTCACCTCCGCCAAGTCGCAGGGGGAGGCGAACCTGCCGGACCTGTCGCTGCCCTCGAGTTGGCATCTCGTCGACAACTACCGGGAGGCGTTCACGCAGGGACGGGTGCCGTTCGCCCTGCTGGGAAGCCTGCTGGTGATGGTGCCCTCGGTCGTCGGCGTGCTGGTGTTCGGTTCGCTGGCCTCTTGGGTGCTCGCGCGGCGTGCCGGACGTCTGGTGTCCGTCCTCTACTCGGCCGCCATCAGCGGCATCGTGCTGCCACCGGCGGTCGTCACCATTGTCCTGCTGTTGCGTCAGCTGGGGCTCGCCAGCACGCCGGTCGGAATGGTGTTCGTCTACATGGGCATGTACATGTCCGTGGTCGTCTTCTTCATCACCGGCTTCGTGCGCACCATTCCGCTGGAGCTCGAGGAAGCGGCCCGCATCGATGGAGCCAGACCGCTGCGAATCTTCGTCACCATCATCCTGCCGCTGCTCCGGCCGGTGATCGCGACGGCGACCATCCTTGTCTGCCTCTACGTCTGGAACGACGTGTTCTACTCGTTCTTCGTGCTCGGCGGGGGCACCCTGACGACCTTGCCGCTGAACCTGTTCTCGGTGGCGAGCAGCAACCTCTACCAGAACAACTGGAACCTGATCTTCGCCTACGTGGTCATGATGAGTCTGCCGCTGCTGGTCGTCTTCATCCTCGCGCAGCGGCGGGTGATCTCAGGCATCACAGGGGGCGCCGTCAAGTGAATGGCGGTTGACCTGCCAGTGCATTGGCGGTCGGGGGGCGGGGGTGGGGGTGGGCTAGGCAGCCTTCCCCACCCTTCGCGACGGGAGGCAGCGCGCTGACGGGTCGGTGCAGCTGCGAAAACGGCCGGTCCGCCCGGCCCACGCATCTAGACGGGCGTCTCGACCTGGAGCGTCCATGGCGCCCCGCGCCGGGTGGGTTCGAGGAGCTTCGCGTCGAAGGCCTCGCTGACGGCGTCGTGCAGTGCGCCCACCGTCCGCGGGATCCGGCCAGCACGGGTCAGCAGGTGGCGCGAGAGCAGGCCGCGGGTGTGCTTGGCGGCATGCGAGACGACCTTGCCGCCCGAGAGGACCCGGACGGTGACCGTGCGTGCCGCTGTGTCGGTGTCGGGTACCCAGGCCGCGGCGTAGGCCGCCGAACGACAGTCCACGACCACCCCTGCGGGACGTATGACCGCGGTGAGGTGCGGGCGCCAGTACGCCGCGAGTGGCCCGACGCCGGGCAGGTCGGTGCCCATCGAGAGCCGGTAACCGGGCACCCGGTCACGCGGCTGCAGCACTCCCCACAGGGCCGAGACCACCAGCACCCGCCGAAGCGCCGCGACGGGTAGCGACGGCAGGTCCAGGGCGTCGTAGAGGACGCCGGTGTAGACCTGCGCGGCCCGGACGGCCGGTCGGGTTCGCAGGGTGGTGTTGGCTGCGACGACACCCGTCAGACTCGGGCCGGCACCGAGGAGCTCCGTGGCATCCGGCCGGGCGGAGACCTCGACCAGCGCGTCGAGTACGCGGCTGCGGGCGGCGCTCAGTTCGGGAGAGGACAGGCCCGCGAGGCGAACGGGGGTACCACGC
>JBPBQU010000560.1:0-8076 GCA_050955085.1 Janthinobacterium lividum
CCCGGTTCACCGCGAGCGCCACCACCGTGAGCATGACAGCTGCGCGCCAGCGCAACGGGGCACGCCTCCCCGCCCGGACGTCGAGGGCGATCGTCATTCCCAGCACGAACTCCAGCGCGCGCACAGGCGGGAAGATGTACGCGACGAAGACTGCTGGCCCCCCGACGCCGAAGTAGTCGTCGGGCATGAACACCGCCGCCCAGACGGCGATGATGACGATCCCGGTGACGATCGCCACCTGGAGCACTCGACGTGCGGTGTTCGTCAACCGGCGCAGACCCACGAGCAGGAGCGGGAAGGCCGCGTAGAAGAACGCCTCGCAGGACAGCGACCACCCGACGTCATTGCCCGAGAAGAAGACACTGCGCTGCGGCACCCAGGACTGCACCAGGAACAGGTCGGCCAGCAGCGCCTTCGGGCTCTGATCGGTGGCCGTGAGTTTCAGCAGCACGACGGCAGCGATCAACGCCACGAGGTAGGCCGGATAGATGCGTGCCAAGCGGCGACGTAAGAAAGGCCATGCTCCGTCATCCTGCCGCCAGGCCCAGGTGACGATGAAACCGGAGAGGACGAAGAAGAAGGAAACACCCACCCGACCGTGATCGAAGAGGGTACGCATTCCGCTCTCCGCAGTCCCGCCCAGCAGCACCACCGAGTGGTAGCCGAAGACGGCGAGCGCCGCGAACCACCGCAGGCCGGTGAGGGTAGGCAAGTTCCGTCGAGATGTTTCTGTCGCCATCGCGATCCCCCAAGTGCTCGCCGCGCTACTCCCTGTCAACGTGGGCGCGATGGTAGCAAGCAACCCTCCCCGTCAGGATGGGGTGACACACCGACCCACCCGTTCCCTTCCAGGGTCGAGAAGCGAGACGTCTACCAGGAGAGGTACGGGCGGATGTCGACGCCGGCAACAGATCCGACCGGGCAGCGGACGCGACGATCCCGGTGCGGGACAACCAGGTCGTCGCCGCTTTCACCGCCAAGTACGGCGGCTGGGACGTCGGGCACCGGCCCCCAGTCGGGCGCTGAGCGCGTCCTGCTGCAGATCCCGGTCCACAGGAAGCTGCTGACCGGGCGGTCCGACAACCATCCACGCCTCCGCAGCGCCTGCTGATCGCGTGCCCACGCCAGCCGTGCGATCTGGTGAGTCGGTCAGGCTGTCGCCGTCCAGCCGTTCGTCGCTCACGAGGTCTCTCCCGGGAGCCGGGCTCCTCTGCGGCCGGAGTTTACGATCGTGATGAGATCGTCCGTGAAGGGGATTCCATGCGCAGCTGCTGCCGTTCGCACCTGTCGGCGCCCCCAGGCGCGGCTGTCGTAACCTGCGAGCAGGACAGCGCCCAACTGCCCAGGTGTGGTCGGTCCGGGGGTGTCGAAGGCGCTTCCGCGCACCCGGGCCACAGGGCCCGATCCGGGGTTGCCCCAGTGCGATGAGGACCAGGAGAGCTCCAGCACGTCTTGCCAGAGATAGCGTTTCTCACGGCCGTTGCGGCATCTCACGACGAGTTCGTCCGGGGTGAAGTCGACCTCGTCACCTCTGCTTCTCATCTGCCAGAGAATCACTGCAGCGAGCAGCAATGCGTACAACGGGACGAGGCTGGCGAAGGGTCGCCGCAGCAGTCCGAGCACACCCACGACGACCAAGAGGAGCACGGGAAGCAGCCACCGTCGCCGTCCCCGTGCTCTGAGGTTCTCCGGTGGAGCGCCGTCGAGATGGTCATCGGTCACGGCGTTGCGGTAGCGCAGCCATGTGACAAATGGCCACGCGCAGAACCCGGTTAAGATCACGTTGACCATAACGATGCGCAGGTCGCCGGCCACGACCGCTTGGACCGCCGAGACGGCGAAGCTGAGACTGACGAGCGCCGAGACGATGAGGAACCAGCGGGACACGTTCTTGAGTGTGCCAACTGGCCGCTGTCCGCGTGTGGCGATCCGCATTCTTGCGATCGCCGGCGACGGTCAGGCAGCCCGGCGCAGTGAGTGACCGCATCCTGGGAGAGCCTCTGAAGAAGCAGTCGACGGGTTCGTTGAGGGTCAAGCTGCGACAAGGCGTCAGGCACAAGGGGCTCAGGGCCCACGCGGTGTTTGCCATCGCCCGCACCCACGAGGACAGTCATCACCGCTCGGCTCGTCCACGCTTGCGGGGATTAGGTGAGCCACGCAGTCGCTGCCATGAGGATTCCGCAGGTCAGCGCAAGAGCCACGAGGATCGGCAGTCGCCCTGTTCGTATTAGGGGAGTGGAGTGGCTAGGTCCCCGGCCATCGCTCCTGCCAGTTCACCAGCGACTGCGCACTTGCCACCGAAGACCTTCGTGCCTCATCCACTGTCCTCGCCAAAGCTCCGTCCCACGGCCGTAGCCACAGCAACGACGGCGTCCTGTCCTCACTCCGGAATCTCGATGCGCGGGTGCTGCCGTTCACCCTGCGGCTCGAGGGGCGGGTCATCGACGCCCTGACACGGGCCCCCGCCCCGGATCGTCGACCGCAACGCGGGGGCCGGGGCGGGCGTGCTGGAACTGGCGTCCCGCTTCCCGCTGCGTAGGTGAGCGCGGTCGAGGATTCCCCAATCATGGCGCACCGGCTGCACAAGGTATTCCAGGCTGCCGGGTCGGGGCCCGGACGGTGGTGGTGCACGCCGAGGCCGACGGGACCTGGACGTCACCCAATCCCGTCATCTTCGCTGGGTTGTCGGCATGGGCGGTGCTCACCCCTGTTCAGCTCGACCTCCACCCACCGGACGCGAACGCACTCGGCCATCGACGTCTACATGGCGGTGAGGATAGCCGGCACAACCTCAACAACTGCCTGGCCGCCCCCGCCAGCAGTATTCCTGGCCGTCCTGCCACCAGCGGGGTCCTCACCGTGATCACCCGCAGCTCCAGACCCACAGCACGAGCACCCGCCGTGTCTACATGGACCTGCCCGGAGCGGTGCTCCTCACCATGAACCCCTTTGCGCTGATTGCCGATTGTTCGAGTGCGGCCGTGGACTACCACGACCGATCCGGGTAAGGGTTCATGGGCGTCCTTGACGCACGCGCCGACAACCGACACCCAAGGCGGCGGTTCTTCCGATGACTACCGTAGCGGCCGTGGAGCAACGGGATTGGCAAGAATTGTCGCATGCGGTGCTGCCGGTGGCGTGGCCGCTCGACGATACCCGCGTCAGCGGTTTCAGTTCTGATCAGGAAGGTCACCTGACGGGCGTCTCACTGCGGCGCCGCGGCGGGGACACCTCTCCCCTCGTCACCACACGCCTGCGTGGGCCGACGCTTCGTGGTGGCGCAGGCGTCATCCACGCCGGCAGGATGATGGGCGAGGCATCCGCTGCCCTGGGGGAGCTACTAGCGGACCGCGTGATGTCCGCTGCGGCGACGGTGAGGGTGACACCGGATGAACGGGGACGAATACTGCAGGAAGCAAACAGCGCGGCGTGGGAGGTGGCGCAGCGCCTGTCGGATCCGAGGGTGTGGTCCGTGGAGCAGCTGGACCTCGAGGGCGAAACACTCGCGTTGTGGGTGTACCGGCGTGATTTCGACTGCGTTGCGGTGGCCGACCTCGGCAGTTCCACTCTGGTCTGCAGAGGAGAGGAACCGTCTGGTTGGCGGATGCGCTGGCTGACCATCCACGCGCCTGGCGTCTTGACTGGCAGCCCACTCGTAACCGGTGGCCCGTGAAGGCCACCTTACTGAACACCGCGCTCGGCCTGCTGCGACTGACTGGCAGAACCTCACTTCCGGCTTACGCCATCAAACCCAGCTCCCGGTGTGCCACCAAGGAGTCGGTCGATGGCCTCGTGAAGCAGATCCGGTGTACGTCCCGTCATGAGGGCCGTCTCCCCGTCGTGCGGCAGGTCGATGATGAGACGGATATCCAGTCCACGCATGGCGGCGGCCAGGGCCGCCCCGTGTTTGCTGTCCAGGAAGAAAGCGGCGGGCGGACGCCGCCCGGCTTGCCAGAGCAATGCACCGCCGTCCGTGGCGCTACGCAGTTCCTCCGCTGCACCCGTCAGCTCCAGCGGAGTCATCAGGAGGTCGAAGGAGACCCGCCGGGTCATCCAGGTGTGCTGCCGCTGGGACGAGCGGCGACTCAGCGGCAGCGCAGACGGCTGCCACTCATTGATGCCCAGGGCGAGGTGTCCTTCGACCACCACGAATGCCACGTCAGGGTCCATGGCGGCGGTCAGCTCGGTGAGGTGTCCGTACCAGATGGGGACGCTTGACCAGCCCATCTCGTGCTGGGTCACCTCACCGAGATTGGTCTCGTCCACGTGGGCATCCCAGCATGCACACGGGCTTCCCGCCTGCGGACCCGTCAGCCCACATCGGAGCTCGGGTCCCAGCCACGTGATCCCGATGGCGTAGTGCAGCGTCGTGGCCCGGTGCTCCGGATCTCCGGGCGGCCGCCCGCAGCCACTGCGGCATCATCGCCACCGGCAGGAGGATCTACACACCCACCCACCCACCCGCCCTCGGCGAACAGACGGTGCAGCTGGGCCGACGATGCCCCGACCGCGATCACGAACACCAAGGTCGAGGAGGAGCTCCAACGGTGTCGCGGGGCGGTGCGCCTGCGTGAGGCTCAGGCCGTCATGCGTCGCAGTCCGGCGAAGGCCATGTCGTCCCCGCCTCCAGCTGTCAGGGGCGCAAACCTGCCGGCTGGACGGTCCGGTTACTGCAGAGCGGACGTGAGCCGCGAGAGGTTCTCCTTGATGACGTGCCAGCGCGAACGCCCCATCCATTCCTCCAGCGTCAGTTCCGTGCAGCGCTTCCGGTAGTCGTCCTCGATGGCCCGCAGGTCGTCCGAGAACTGCTGACCGCAGACCATGAGGGTGAGTTCCAGGTCGAGCAGGAAAGAACGCATGTCCATGTTGGAGGAGCCGATGACAGCGACGTCCTCGTCGATGGTCATGTGCTTGGCGTGCAACACGTAGGGCGCCGGGTAGCGGTGGATCCGAACCCCCGCCCGCAGCAGGTTCTCGTAGTAGGAGCATTCGGCGTAGTGGACCAGGGCCTGGTCGCCGTGCTCGGAGACGAAGAGCTCGACGTCGACACCACGCTCGGCCGCGGTCGTGATGGCGTTGAGCATGGATTCGTCCGGCACGAAGTACGGGCTGGTGATCGAGATACGGCGCTGCGCGGAGAACAACAGGGCGTTGAACAGCTTGAGGTTGTTCTCCCCGTCGAATCCGGGGCCGCTGGGCACCACCTGGCATTCGAGGTCGCGCGGTGAACCCGTGGGCGTGGCCGTGGGCGTGGCCTCGGAGCGTTCGGAGTCGAGCAGTTCATCCGTCTCGGAATACCAGTCGGTGATGAACATGGCGTCGATGCCGGCGACGACCGGCCCTTCCAGCCGCACCATGAGGTCCTGCCACTGCAACCCGCGGCGAATATTCGCCTTCTTGTTGTAGCTGCGGTCCAGGACGTTCTGCGAACCCATCCACCCGACCTCGCCGTCGACGACCAGCAGCTTGCGGTGGTTGCGCAGGTCAGGTCGCTGATACTTGAGCTTCTGCAGCTGCACCGGAAGCATCGGGTGCCACTCCACGCCGACCCGTTCCAGGAAGCGGATCGTGCGCCGGTAGCCGGGGTAACGGATCGATCCGATGTGGTCCAGCAGCAACCGCACCTTGACCCCGCGCCCGACTGCAGCCTCCAGCGCGCGGAAGAACGGTTCGCTCGTCGCGTCCTTCGTCATGATGTAGAACTCGACGTGGACGTACTCACGGGCACCGTCGATGCTGCGGGCCATGGCCCGGATCGCCCCGTCGTAGTCGGCTTCGAGGCTCGCGGAGTTCCCGCCGATCAGCGGCATCGCCCCGAGGTTCCGGTTCAACTCGACGATCCCCATGAGCCACGGCGGCCAGGGGTGGTCCGGTGAGACGAGGTCCATACCCGTGGTCGAGTCGAGGATGAGCTGGTTGATCTCCCGCTGTTTGCGTCGGCGCGCGCGTGGCAGCTTCGGGTTCCCGATCAGCAGGAACGCGAGCACCCCGAGGTAGGGGATGAAGAAGATCGCCAGCAACCACGCGAGCGCCGAACTCGGACGCCGGTTCACCGGCACGACCGCGATGGCGGTGAGACGGACCACGAGGTCGACGACGGCGAGCGCGATCGCCGAGTACGTCAGCGACGGGGCCCAACCGGAGAACCAGTCCGACATCGCGTCAGATCTCCACGAAACCGCGTGCGGTCTCGAACGTCGCGGCGCGCAGACCGGTGCTGCGTTCGGGGCCGACGACGTCGAGCCAGGTGAAGTCGATGCGGTCCACGGTGAAGTCGCGCGGGACACCGAGCCAACCGCGGACCCGCTCACTCTGCCCCGCGATGGTGAGCCCGCTCAGCCGGGTACCTCCCGCGAGGGCGATGGCGGAGGGGTGCTGGGTGGCCGGCCCGGACCACTCGATGAGCAACGGCAGCTGGGGTTCCTCACGCAGGCCCGGCGCGCCGATCTGACGCCAGCGCAGCTCGACGCCGTCCGGACGCCGCCGGACGCCCTCCTCGGCGGTCTCGCCGAGACGTTGCTCGAAGGAACCCAGGTTGTCGACGGTCACCGCCCAGGTGAACCAACCACCACCGGCCGCAGTGCGTTCGCGCACGGCCCGCCCGAAGAGGGCCTTGTCCGCGACGGGGTGGTCGAGGACCTCCACGACCTCCACGTAGCACCCGTCGGAGAGTGGCAGGACGACGTTGCGGGTGCCGAAGCGCGGGTGTGGACCCCCGTCCACGACGCGCACACCAAGGAGGGCCGCCAGTGACCTCGCGGTCTCCTGCAACCCCTCGGGGCCGACGGCATAGCCGACGTGGTCGACGCGCATAGCTTTCAGCTTCTCAGGTTCCTGTGCTGTCGCCGTCACTGGGACCACCGCGGGGCCCTCTCGCGAGGCGGGTGGCGAGAGCTCGGACATCGTCGACGTCGAAGGCGCGCGGTCCCTTCCCCCGGCGCACGGAGTGTTCCGCGAGCACCTGCAAGGCCTCGTTGACGGGGGTGGGGATCCCCTGTTCGCGGCCCAGCCGGACGATCTCACCGTTGAGCCAGTCGGTCTCCACCGACCCGCCGCGCTGCAGGCTCTGCCAGCTCGAGGACCCCTGCCGCTCACCACCGGCGACGGGGGCGGAGTGGAAACCGACCTCCATCAGCTCGGGCAGGGCCTCGTCACGATCCGACGCGGTCAGCCCGGCCGCCCGCAGGACGGCCTTCCCCTCGTCGAGCGCGGCGCTCCTGAGCTCGTCCCAGCCCTCCCCGGGACGGCAGACGGCGTCGAGGGCGTTCTCCGTGTTGTCCAACAGCTTGCCGCGCTTGGCGACCATGACGTCCTCGCTCGTCCGCGTCGCGAACCCCGAGCCGGCGAGGTCCGCGGCGATCTGCTCGGTGAGGGTGTCGACACCCCGCGGGTAGCGGCCGAGGACGAGACCGCCCGAGACGGGCGCGCCCTGCGAGACGACGACCCCCGGTTCGAGGTGGGTGGCGGGCAGGTACATGCAGACCCCGACCACCCTGCGGAACCAGCGCAGCGCGAGCCGCTCACCCTCGATCCCGTTCTGGGCGCAGACGATCGGCAGCCGCTCCCCTGCGGTGCCGTCCCCGACGGCGGCCACCGACCACTCGGCCAGCAACCCGGGGGCGTCCTGCACCTTGACGGCCAGCACGAGGACGTCATCGGGATCGAGCGTGACGTCGGCGGGGGTGCAGGCCACCGCGGTGTTGACCTCGACGGGCCCCGTGGGGGTGAGCAGGCGCAGACCGGAGCCGCGGAGCCGCTCGGCGTGAGCACCGCGGGCAACGAGCACCACCTCGTGGCCGTGCTGGGCGAGACGACCTCCGATGGTGGCGCCGATGGCCCCGGCTCCGATGACGACGTATCGCATCGCAGCAGTCAAGCACCGCGAAGGACACCGTCCGACCAGGCGGGGTGAGCTCCTCGCGGCAACGGCCAGCAACGGCTGCGCCCCTCTCGACCCCCCCGTCGGCTGCGCAGCCACCCGTGTCGGCGGCTGGTGACAGCATCGTGGACATGTCCCTCGCGCCCTCCGCTTCCACCGCCCAGCCGGACCCCGAGCTCGCCGAGCCGGGCGATGTG
>JBPBQU010000561.1:0-7637 GCA_050955085.1 Janthinobacterium lividum
ACGCAATCGGTGTCGGTGGTGACCTGAGCGACCCGGACTCCGGCGTGGTCGCCGCCGCCGGGCGGTTCACGGCACTGGTCTGCGACCCGCCCGAGGACGCTGCCGACCTCGCCCGCCGGCTCACCCGCTTCGACGACGACACCCGCGCCACCTTCGGCGGGGTCGCGCTGCGCGAGATGGCAGTGGCGCGGGTGCGCGAGCGGGTGGTGCTCGCCGAGGACGACGCCCAGCTCTTCAGCGGCACCCTGCGCGAGCAGGTCGATCCCGAGCACCGGCGCTGCGACGCCGACGTGCTCGCGGCGATGGCCGTGTCCGATGCGGTCGAGATCCTCGAGCAGGTGGACGGGGGCCTCGACGCCACCGTCACCGAGCGCGGCCGCTCGCTCTCCGGTGGTCAGCGCCAGCGCCTCGCCCTGGCCCGGGTGCTGCTGCGGGCCCCCGAGGCCCTCGTGCTCGTGGACCCGACCAGCGCCGTGGACGCGCACACCGAGGCGCGCATCGCCGGCCGGTTGCGCAGCGCACGGGCCGGGGTGACGACCCTCGTCGCGACCGCCAGTCCACTGGTGCTGCCACAGGTCGACGACGTGTGCTGGGTGCGCGGGGGTCGACTCGCGGCGAGCGGGTCGCACGCGGACCTGCTGGCGCGCAACGAGGAGTACCGCCGCTTCGTCACCCGTGACGTCCCCGAGGATGCACCCACCCAGCTGCCCGGCCGGATCCGCGAGGAGCTGTCATGACGCACACCCTGCCGGTCGCCGACCGCGAACAGGTGCTGCGCGACGTACGCCGGTTGCTGCACCAGCACCGCGACCCGGGGTTGCGGATGCTGGTGCTGCACGCGCTCGCCGCGCTCGCCGGACTGACCGGCCCGTGGTTGCTGGGGCGTCTCGTGGACGACGTGGTCACGGCGGCGCGACGCGGTGCGGGCCTCGCATCCGTCGCCGGTCGCATCGACACCGCCGTGGTGATCCTCCTGACCGCGGTCCTCGCGCAGGCGCTGCTCGCGCGCCTCGCCCGGCGACGTTCCCTGGTGCTCGCCGAAAGCGTGTTCGCCCAGTTGCGTGAGGAGTTCCTGGCCCGTGCGACCGCGCTGCCGCTCTCCGTGGTGGAACAGGCCGGAACCGGGGATCTCGTCTCGCGCACCACCAACGACGTGGACGCGCTGAGTTACACCGTGCGCTACGGCGCCCCGGCGATCCTGGTCGCCGCCATCACCGGGGTGCTCACCGTCGTCGCCTCGTTCGTCTCGGGACCCCTGGTGGCGCTCGCGATCCTGGCCGGGGTTCCCGGGTTGTGGATCGGCACCCGCTGGTACCTGAAGCGGGCACCCGCGGGGTACGCGGCCGAACGCGCCCAGTGGGGCCGGATCTCGACGACGCTGGGCGAGAACGTCGAGAACGTCCGCACCATCGAGGCGTTGGGTCTCGCCGAGCACCGCATCGGGCTCGTCGATCAGGCGATCGGCACGACCGTCCGCCGCGAGCGGTACACGCTCGGGTTGCGCACGGTGTGGTTCCCCACGATCGAGATGTCCTACCTCGCGCCCGTCGTCGTCGCCCTGCTCTGGGGCGGGTTCCTCGTCCGGCACGAGATGTCGAGCATCGGCCAGGTCACGACGGTCGTTCTCTACCTGCGCCAGCTCGTCGGTCCCGTCAACGAACTCCTCATCTGGTGGGACGAACTGCAGGTGGGGCAGGCTTCCTTCGCCCGGGTGATCGGCCTCGCGGCCGTCGAGGCGGACCGGCAGGAGCGCCCAGACGTCCCCGGTTGCGAACACCTCGCCGCCCACGACGTCTCCTTCGCCTACACCGAGGGCCGCACCGTGCTGCACGGGGTCTCCCTCGACCTGCGTCCCGGTGAGCGGCTCGCGATCGTCGGCCCGACCGGTGCCGGCAAGTCCACGCTGGGCCGGTTGCTGGCCGGCATCAACGCGCCCACGGGTGGTTCGGTGCAGGTGGGTGGGGTCGAGGTGACCGGCCTGCCGTTGACCGAGCTGCGCAGCCGCATCGCTCTGGTCACCCAGGAACGGCATGTGTTCGCGGCGTCGTTGCGCGTCAACGTCGCCCTCGCTGCCCCGGCCGCGAGCGACGAAGAGGTCGAGGGGGCGCTCGCGGCCGTCGATGCGCTCGGCTGGGTGCAGACCCTTCCCGACGGGCTCGACACCGCTGTCGGGGAGAACGGGCTGCCCCTCTCCGCCGCGCAGGCGCAACAGGTCGCGCTGGCGCGACTCGTGCTGGCCGACCCGCACACCCTCGTCCTCGACGAGGCCACGTCCCTGCTCGACCCGTCTGCGGCCCGCCACCTCGAACGCTCTCTGGCGGCCATCCTCGTCGGACGCACGACGGTGGCGATCGCGCACCGCCTGCACACCGCCCACGACGCCGACCGGATCGCCGTGGTCGAGGGTGGGCGCATCACCGAACTCGGCACCCACCACGAACTCGTGGACGCCGGGGGCCCCTACGCCAGCCTGTGGCGCAGCTGGCACGGGCAACCGTGACGGTGGCGACGCATCGGCGGTTGCGGCCCGGGAGGAGCGCCCCCGATCAGGCGAGGGCGAGCGCGGCGTAGTCCACGCCGGTCCACTCCACCGAGCGTGCCCACAACCAGGCGGCGTCGGCCGTGTCGTAGGCGTACGGGGCGGCCTGGACCGGGACGGGGAAACCCTTCCAGCCGCCGAAGCCGTCGGGGCCGAAGTACTCCCCGCCCGCGACGTCGGCGTCGGCTGCGGCACGCTCCAGCGGCCAGGCGCCCTGGGAGGCGGGTTGGCCGACGGTCCGGCCGAAGACGGCTCCGAGCGCCGCGCCGACCCGGCGCCCGGGCTTGAGCGCAGTGAACTTCCACAGGTTCGTGTCCGAGAGTCCGGGGTGCGCGACGACCGACGTGAGCGGCGCCCCGACCGCGGCGGCGCGGCGCTGCAACTCGAAGCCGAACAACAGGTTCGAGAGCTTCGACTGCCCGTAGGCCAGCCACTTCTGGTACGAACGCTCGGACTGGTAGTTGTCCCGGTTCAACCGGCCGAACGTGTGCGCGATGCTCGCCACCGAGACCACCCGCGCCCCCCCACCGGCGAGCAGCGCCGGTAGCAGCAGCCCGGTGAACGCGAAGTGCCCCAGATGATTCGTGCCCACCTGGGTCTCGAATCCGTCGACCGTGCGACCGAACGGCGGCACCATGACCCCCGCGTTGTTCACCAGCACGTCGATGCTGTCGCGACGCTGCAGAACCTCGGAGGCCGCCCGGCGCACGCCGGCGAGGTCGGAGACGTCCAACGGGACGACCTCGGCGCGCGCCTGCACCCCGGAGTCGGCGACCGCCGCGCGCAGTTTCTCCACCGCAGCGCGTCCCCGTTCGGGGTTGCGGCAGGCGAGCAGGACGTCGGCCCCGCGGCGGGCGAACTCGGTGGCGACGTGGAAACCCAACCCGGAGTTCGCGCCGGTCACCAGGACCGTCCGACCCTCCTGGGGACCGATGCCGTCGGGCGTCCAAGTGCTGGTGATCTCGTGCGCCACGCGGTTTCCGATCCTCGGGTGGAGCAGGGGTGGGGTTGCTCAGACCGTCGGCTGGTAGGGCGAGACGACGATCTCGACGCGCTGGAACTCCTTGAGGTCTGAGTATCCCGTGGTCGCCATCGAGCGGCGCAGCGCACCGACGAGGTTGGTGGTGCCGTCGGCCGCCCGACCGGGCCCGTTGAGGATCTCCGCCAGCGGCGCGACCGTCCCGACGTGCACCCGCTCACCCCGCGGCAGCACCGCGTGGTGGGCCTCGGGTCCCCAGTGCCAACCGCGGCCGGGGGCCTCGGTCGCCCGGGCGAGCGCCGCACCGAGCATGACGGCGTCGGCACCGCACGCAACGGCCTTGACGATGTCGCCGGAGGTGCCCATGCCGCCGTCGGCGATGACGTGCACGTAACGCCCGCCCGACTCGTCCATGTAGTCGCGCCGGGCCGCCGCCACGTCGGCCACCGCGGTCGCCATCGGGGCGTGGATACCCAGCGCCTTGCGCGTGGTGTGCGCGGCACCCCCGCCGAATCCGACCAGCACCCCCGCTGCGCCGGTGCGCATCAGGTGCAACGCGGCGGTGTACGTCGACGCTCCGCCGACGACGACGGGGACGTCGAGTTCGTAGATGAAGCGTTTGAGATTCAGCGGTTCGCTGGTTCCCGAGACGTGCTCGGCCGAGACGGTCGTGCCGCGGATGAGGAACAGGTCGACCCCGGCGTCGACGACGACCTTCCAGAACTCCTGGGTGCGCTGCGGGGACAGGGCACCCGCGACGGTCACACCCGCCGCACGGACCTCCGCGAGACGGCTGGTGATGAGCTCCGCCTTGATCGGCTCGGCGTACATCTCCTGCATGCGCGGGATCGCGACGGCCGGGTCGAGCGACGCGATCTCGGCCAGCAGCGACTCCGGGTCCTCGTAACGGGTCCAGAGACCCTCAAGGTCCAGCACACCCAACCCGCCGAGGCGGCCCAGCGCGACGGCCGTGGCCGGGGAGGCGACGGAGTCCATCGGGGCACTGAGCACCGGGATCTCGAAGTGGTACGCGTCGATCTGCCACGCCGTCGAGACGTCCTCGGGGTCACGGGTGCGACGGCTCGGCACGATCGCCACGTCGTCGAAGCTGTAGGCGCGCCGGCCCCGTTTGCCGCGGCCGATCTCGATCTCAGACACGGCGTCAGGTTACCCGGTGACGACGAGCAGGCCGTCGTCGTGGGCCGGGAACGCTACGAAGGCCACCCCGCACCGGACCGACGAGCGGCAATCTCGGCTGCAACCCCCCGTGTGACCTCAGCGCCCGCTGTAGTTCGGCGCCTCCACCGTCATCTGGATGTCGTGCGGGTGCGACTCCTTGAGCCCGGCCGGGGTGATCCGCACGAACTGCCCCACGCTCTGCAGCTGCGGAACGGTGCGGGCGCCGGCGTAGAACATCGACTGGCGCAGACCACCGACGAGCTGGTGGGCGACGGCGGCCAACGGCCCGCGGTAGGGCACCTGACCCTCGACACCCTCGGGGACGAAACGGTCGTCGGAGGCCACGTCGTTCTGGAAGTAGCGGTCCTTGGAGAACGAGCGGCCACCCGCCCGCGTCTGCTGCGCACCCAGTGAACCCATGCCGCGATAGGACTTGAACTGCTTGCCGTTCATGAAGACCAGGTCACCCGGGCTCTCCTCGCAACCGGCCAGCAACGAACCGAGCATGACGGTGTCGGCCCCGGCCACGAGCGCCTTGGCGATGTCACCCGAGTACTGCAGGCCACCGTCACCGATCACCGGTACACCCGCGGGCTTGGCGGCCTTCGCGGCCTCGTGGATGGCGGTGACCTGCGGGACGCCCACGCCCGCCACGACGCGGGTGGTGCAGATGGACCCCGGGCCGACGCCGACCTTGATGCCGTCCACCCCGGCATCGACGAGCGCCTGGGCTGCGGCGCGCGTGGCGACGTTGCCACCCACCACATCGACGTGCGCGACCGCGCTGTCACTCTTCAGGCGGGAGATCATCTCGAGGACCGCCCGGGAGTGCCCGTGCGCCATGTCGACGACGAGGACGTCCACCCCCGCGTCCACGAGGAGCATCGCGCGCTTCCAGGCGTCCTCGAAGATCCCGATCGCGGCGGCCACCCGCAACCGGCCGTTGTCGTCCTTCGTCGCCAACGGGTACTGCTCGGACTTGACGTAGTCCTTGACCGTGATGAGTCCCGTGAGCCGGTTGAGTCCGTCCACGATCGGCAGCTTCTCGATCTTGTGCTGGCGCAGCAGCTGCATGGCGTCGTCGGTGGAGATCCCGACGGGCGCGGTGACCAGCGGCATGCGGGTCATGACCTCACGGACAGGCCGGGAGAAGTCGCTCTCGAAGCGCAGGTCGCGGTTGGTGACGATGCCCTCGAGGGTGCCGTCGGCGGCCACCACGGGGACCCCGGAGATCCGGTAGCGCCCGCAGAGAGCGTCCACATCGGCGAGCGTCGCGTCCGCGGTGGTCGTGACGGGCGAGGTGACCATGCCCGACTCCGAGCGCTTCACCAGGTCGACCTGCGCGGCCTGCTCGTCGGCGGAGAGGTTGCGGTGCAACACCCCGAGACCACCCTGACGCGCCATGGCGATGGCCATCCGGGATTCGGTGACGGTGTCCATGGCCGAGCTCAACAGGGGGATCCGCAGTGACACCCGCTTGGACACATGGGTGGACGCGTCGACGTCGGAGGGGATGACGTCGGACTCCCCGGGCAGGAGGAGGACGTCGTCGTAGGTGAGACCGACCAACCCGAAGGGGTCGTGGGCACCGGAGGTCTGGGCGGTGTAGCCGGCTGCCGTACCGGCGGCGAGATTCTGCGCGCTCACGCCACCGATGTTACGGCGCGGTTCACGGGGTGGCGGACGTGTCCGCCTCGGCGCTCTCCCCCGTGACCTCGGATGGGTCCTCGCTCGGGGTCGGGACCACCCCGGCACTCGGGGAGGGCTCGACGACGGGCAACGACGGGCTCACCACCTCGACCGGCGCGGACACCGTCGGCGGCTCCTCGACCCCGGGTTCGGTCGTACCCGGCGGCGGCGGATCGGAGGGTGTCGTCGTCGGCGCACCCGTGGGGGGCGTCGTGGTGGGATCGCTCACCGGTGTCGTCCCCACGCCCGGGCCGGGCTCGGAGGTCGTCGGGTCGGTACTCGGCGACGTCGACCCACCCGTCCCGGTGACGGGGTCGGAGGGCTCCGGGGCGACGGGCTTCGACGTCTGCGAGCCCGAAGTGGACGGAGCCGGCGTCGTCACCGGGCGCGGCGGGTTCGAGGAGGCACTCGAGGGGCCACCCCCGCCCACCGTCGCCGTGGCGCTCACCCCCGACGGGGAGGTGGCCGGGGCCGGTGTCGACGGATCGGGCGACCCGGGGGTCAGGGGCGGTGTCGTCGCAGCCCCGGGCACCATCGGAACGACCCAGATCACCGTCGGGGGGCCCGATGGCGTGGCCGCGGCGGCGACGACCCCCTCCAGGGAGTTCGGCGCTGCGGACGACGAAGGAAGCGCGACCGGGAAGCCGGGGGCGCTCGCCGTCAGGTCCGCCAGCGTGTCCTGGGCCGCCTGTACGAGGCCGGGGTCGGAGTCCACCGTCATGAGCGTCTCGTTGAGGCGGTTCAACCGGGCCAGCGCGGCCTGGGTGTCACCACTGGCGGCGTCGGCCCTGACCTGCGCGAGTTCGCGCTGGGCGTGCTCCTCGGGGGTGCCGCCGATGACCTCGAAGATGTTGGAGGTGATCCATCGCGTGAGGGGCGCGTCGGCGGAACTGGAGACCACCCCGGACGCCCGCGCGGCGCCGACCCCACCGGTGGCGGCCGCGGCGGCCGTACCCCCCAGCAGGGCGAGCACCGCCGCTGCGGCCGCCGTGCCGTGTCCCAGGCGTCTCAGGGTGCGCCGACGGGCCACCAGCACGCGGGGTTCCTCGACGCGGGGTTCCTCGACGTGGGGTTCTTCGACGGGGGGGTCCTCGAGAGGGGCTTCCTCGACGTGTCCCGACCGGGTCACCCCGGCGAAGGCGTCGGGGATGGCGGACAGCTCGAGGGGCGGGACACCCGCGGTCTCGGGATCGGCGTCGAGCGCGTAACCGTGGAGCAGACGCGCGACGGCGTCGTACAGGTCACCTTCGG
>JBPBQU010000562.1:0-7340 GCA_050955085.1 Janthinobacterium lividum
GCGGAACTCTGGACGAGCGCGTCGATGTCTGGCTGGAATCGCGTCCTGGTGAGCACCGACGGGGCCCGCGGGCGCGGTGGACCGGGGATCGGATGCTCTCAAGTGGTTGTCGGGTGGGCGGTTTGCCAGGCGGTGAGGACGTCGGGACGTAACCGGCCGCGATCGGAGACGATCAAACCATGGGCGCGGGCCCAGGCGCGTATCTCCCGGGTGGGGGCGTTCGAATTCGGTGATGTGGTCCTCGACGAGAACGCCGCCGCCGTCGGGGGCCGCCGGTCGTCGGGGTCGTCGGGGGTACTTGTACGCCCGGCGGTTTCGTCGTGAACGGCCCAGGTGTAGGCAGCGGCCAACCAGCGGTAGGTCCACTCCTCGGCGAGTTTGCGGGTGTCACAGAAGACGATGGGAATGGTGGGCCAAGAGACCTGGATCTCGGCCAGTCCGTCTGCGACCAGTGCGGGGCGGACGTGTTCCTGCGCGAAGACCTTCGCGTAGGAATGCTCCACGATGAGTGCGGCTCGGGGCAGGGTGGCTAGTTCTGCCAGCGCGTAGCGCAGTCGTCCGCTGGTGAGGCTGGAGACGAGGTCGGTCATGGTTTTGCGTTCTACGGCCGCTACCGTCGCCCCGTTCAGGGTGATGCCGTAATCCCCGCAGGCCAGGGCTCGTCGGGTGGTGGTGACCGCCTGCTGGGGGAAGGTATAGGGGTAGCGCTCATGGGAGTCGACGATGATCTCCAGCTCGGCGAGGCCCGCTGCGCGTGCGGTGGGGGTTTTCACCTTGGGTCGTGATTGCTTGCGGGTGCGGGGTGACTGCCAGAACACCATCTCGCGTCCGCGCGCGAGGGTGAACACGATCTGGGAGCGGTTCTCGCGGGCGCGATCGGCGACGATGTCGATGGCGGCGCCGCGGCGGGTGCAGGCGCGTAGCGGGATGCGTTCGACTTCCTGCACCTCGTGCGGGCCCGGCCAGGCGTCGGGCGGCAGTGGGTGGCAGTACAGGCCGCTGGTGCGTGGCCAGACGTCTTTGGTGGCGAACAGCAGTCCCTCCCCCACCGGTACCTGCAGTAGGTAGGGCAGTCGACTGTCCGGGTCGGGGTTACGGGCGATCACCAACTCCACCGCCCGCAAAATACCCCCACCGGCTGGTCTCGTCGGCTCTCCGGCCCACACCGATGGCGCCGGCTGGCGGGAAGATGACGGTTCGCCTCGGCCCCGGGCACGGCACACTGGGTCGGGCGACACGACGAGCGCGTCGCAGGTAGGAGAGGATCACCGTGGCCAGACGTCGCCTCCCGCTGCCCTCGATGGGCCGTCGGGGGATGCCTCCCGTCTCGCGCAACCTCGCGCTGGACGGGGCGATCCCACCGAAACCGGTGGAGCGGCGCAGCAGCCTCGTCGACAGCGGTGTCTACGAGGGTGGTCACCGCATCGTCTCCCCGGACTCCCTCGTCGACACGGTGGCGCAGCTGCGCGCCGGGGAGGGACGGATCGCCTGGATGGGGCTGTACCGCCCGGCCGAGGAAGAGCTCAACGCACTGGCCCACGAGTTCGATCTGCACGAGCTCGCCGTCGAGGACGCCGTCCTCGCCCATCAGCGCCCCAAGCTGGAGCGCTACGGCCGCACGCTGTTCGTCGTCCTGCGGGCCGCGCGCTACGACGACGAGCGGGAGGAGGTCGAGTTCGGTGAGCTGCACCTGTTTATCGGACCGGATTTCGTCATCACCGTCCGGCACGCCGAGTCCCCGGACCTCTCGACCGTACGTCGGCGGCTGGAGTCCGATCCGGAACTCCTCGCGCTGGGTACCGAGGCCGTCCTGTACGCGATCCTCGACGCCGTCGTGGACGGCTACGGCCCCGTCCTGCACGGGCTCGAGAACGACATCGACGAGATCGAGACCCAGGTGTTCGGCGGGGACCCGGCCGTGTCGCGGCGCATCTACGAACTCTCGCGTGAGGTCGTCGACTTCCAACGTGCCGTGACCCCCCTCCTGGCGATCCTCGCCGGTCTGAGCAGTGGTTTCGAGAAGTACCGCGTCGACGAGGAGTTGCAGCGCAACCTGCGTGACGTGGCCGACCACGTGACGAGTGCGGCCGAACGCATCGAGAACTACCGCACGTTGCTGCGCGACATCCTCACCGTCAACGCGACGTTGGTGGGACAGCGCCAGAACGAGGAGATGCGTTCGCTCACCGAGGCCAGCTACGCGCAGAGCGAGGAGGTCAAGAAGATCTCCTCGTGGGCGGCGATCCTCTTCGCCCCCAGTCTCGTCGGCGGTATCTACGGCATGAACTTCACCCACATGCCGGAACTCAACTGGGTTCTGGGCTATCCGCTCGCGCTTGGCCTCATGCTCGCGCTCAGCGTCACCCTCTACTCGATCTTCAAGCGTCGGGGATGGTTGTGAGTCGCCCCCGTACACGGGTGGCGCGCGCACTCCCGTCCCGGCGCCTGACGCTGTGTAGCGTTGCCGTACCCGTCGTGACGCTTGCGCGGGCAGCAACTGCCCGTCGGGGTGGTCCGGGATGCGGGGCGGTTGCGGAACGAGTTGGGGCACTTACCCTCTGCGATTTACCTGGGCTCAGCACGACCCGTGTGGGGCAGCCCGACGCCGCACGCGTCGTCGGGAACGCCCGGAGGATGCACACTTCAGTCGTCGAGCAGAAAGGCTCGTGCCCGCCGAGCGACAGGAAGAACGTGTGAAGATCGTCTACTACAGCTTCGGAGGGCGCTACTCCGACAACCCGCGTGCACTGCACCAGCGTCTGTTGGAGCGGGGGACCGTCGATGCCGAGCACGTCTGGCTCGCCGGCCCCCAGCACGCCGGCTCGTTCCCCGCCGGGACGACGACCGTTGCCGTGGACACGCCCGAGGCGGTGGCAGCACTGGAGTCGGCCGACCTCGTCGTCGCCGACAATCACCTGCCGGTGTGGGACAAACGCCCCGGCACCACCTACGTGCAGACCTGGCACGGGACACCACTCAAGCGCATCCACCGGGACGCGCTCTTCACGGAGCCCGACAGTGCCGACCTCATGGCCGTCCTCGACGAGGACATCACCCGTTGGGACCTGCTGCTCGCGCCCAGCGAGGCCGCGGCCGTGGCGCTGCGCGGTGCGTTCCGCTTCGCCGGGTCGGTCCCGGTGACGGGGTACCCCCGCAACGACGCGCTCCAGGCCTGCGACACCGTCGAGCGCCGGGCACGTGTGCGGGCGGAGTTGGGGATCGAGGAGGAGCAGACGGCCGTCCTGTACGCACCCACGTGGCGCGACGACGACCGTTTCGGCGGTGGCGCCGGCTTCAGTCTCGCCCTGGACCCGGACAGCTTCGAGCGCCGCCTGGGCGCGGATCACGTGTTGCTGCTGCGCCTGCACCACCTCGTCCCGCAGGCCGTACGCGGAACAGGGGTGTCCGGCGTGCTGGACGTCTCCGCCCACCCCGACATCAACGACCTCTACCTCGCGGCGGACGTACTCGTGAGCGACTACTCCTCGGCAATGTTCGACTTCGCCGTCACGGGCAAGCCGATCGTGTCGTTCGTCTACGACCTGGCGCGCTACCGCGACGTGCTGCGGGGCTTCTACTTCGACCCTCACGAGATCGCCGCCGGGCCGGTGCTGGAGACCTGCGAGGAGGTGCTGGACGCCCTCGCCGACCTCGACGGCGTGCGGACGGCGTTCAAGGACCGCTACGAGCTCTTCCAGGAGCGGTTCTGCCACGCCGAGGACGGTCATGCCGCCGACCGCGTCCTCGAGCTCGTACTGCCCCGTGCGGAGGTGCGCGCGTGAGCCCCGACGTGCAGGCCGTCATCCTGGCCGCCGGCCTCGGCACCCGCCTCGGTCGGCCCCTGCCCAAGTCCCAGACCCGCCTGCGTGACGGACGAACGATCATGCAGCAGCAGGTCGACAACCTGCACTCCGCCCTCGGGCCCGGGGTGCGCATCGCCGTGGTGGTCGGCTTCAAGGCCACCGTCGTCATGGAGGCCCACCCGGGGCTGCTCTTCGCGTACAACGAGTTGTTCGACTCGACGAACACCTCCAAGAGCCTGCTGCGCGCGCTGGAGACCTCCCACGACGGCGGGGTCCTGTGGATGAACGGGGACGTCGTCTTCGACCCGAGGGTCCTGCGCCGGGTCCAGCCGTGGCTGGAGCGCGACGAGACGTTCGTCTGTGTCAACACCTCCGCCGTGGCCGAGGAGGAGGTGAAGTACACCGTCGACGCAGAGGGGTTCGTGGCTCAGCTCTCCAAGACCGTGACCGGGGGTCTGGGTGAGGCGGTGGGCATCAACTACGTGTCCTCGCGGGACAAGGCCGTCCTGGTGGAGACACTGCGGGCGTGCTCGGAGGGGGACTACTTCGAACGGGGCATCGAGCTGGCCGTCGAGCGGCACGGGGTTCGTGTCGCACCGGTGGACATCTCCGACTACGACGTCGTCGAGGTCGACTTCGAGGAAGACCTGCGGCGCGCCGACGAGATCGAGGAGAGCCACCTGCGCCTGGCTCCGCTCGCGGCGGACGCGCTCAACTGGTGACAGGACGACCCAACTGGTGACAGGACGACGGGGGGACCGGACCGGGGGTCAGCGGAAGACCACGGTCCGGTTCCCGTCGAGCAGGACGCGCTTCTCGGCGTGCCAGCGCACGGCGCGGGCCAGGGTTCGGGCCTCCACGTCCTGACCGAGGCGGACGAGTTCGGCGGGGGAGTGGCGGTGGTCCACGCGCTCGATCTCCTGCTCGATGATCGGGCCCTCGTCGAGGTCGGCCGTCACGTAGTGCGCGGTCGCACCGATGATCTTCACCCCCCGGTCGTGGGCCTGGTGGTAGGGCCTGGCGCCCTTGAAGCTCGGCAGGAACGAGTGGTGGATGTTGATGGCCATCCCGGACAGGCTGCGGCACAACGAGTCCGACAGGATCTGCATGTAACGCGCGAGCACCACGAGTTCCACGTCGAGGGAGTCGCGCAGTTCCAGCAGTCGGACCTCGCCCGCCTCCTTGGAGGCGGGATCGCCCGTCAGGACGGGTACGTGGTGGAACGGGACCCCGTAGAACTGCGCCAGCGGCGCCAGGTCGGTGTGGTTGGACACCACGCCCACGACGTCGACGGGCAAGCCCCCCGAGCGGTGCCGGAACAGCAGGTCGTTGAGGCAGTGCCCCTGCTTGGAGGCGAGCACCAGGGTGCGCATGGGTTCGTCGGCGTTGCTCATCGACCAGGTGAGGTCGAAGCGGTGGGCCACCACCTCCAGCGTCGCGCGCAGTGCCTCGTCGCTCGCGTCGACGTCGAAGGCGACCCGCATCGAGAAAAGTCCCGTGTCCGGGTCGCCGTACTGCTGGCTCTCGGTGATGTTGGCGTCCAGCGCGACGAGGGCACCGGTCACGGCGTGCACGATCCCGGGACGGTCGGGACAGGACAGGGTGAGGACCCTCGGGCGCGCGTTCACGGGGGGAAGCCTAGGCTGAGAGCGTGTCGGATCCCGCGGTGGCAGCCCACTCGGTGCGCGCCGGGGCCACGGTCTTCTCCAGCGCCAGGAGCACCCTCTTCCAGACCGGTCCGCGTCCCCTGGTCCCCGGTGGATCGGGTGCGGAGCAGTTGCGTCGCACCGCGCTCGCCCTGGACGCCGAACCGGAGGGTGTCATCGCCGCCGGTGTGGTGCCCTTCGATTTGGCCATGCCCGGTGCCTTGCGCCTGGGCCCCGGTGTCCGCACCTCGGGCCCGTTGGTCCGTCACAGTGCCTTCCCGGCCAAGGCGGTGACCGTGGCGCGCAGTCGACCCCAGCCGGCACCCGAGGGTTACGCCGATGCCGTGCGCGCCACCCTCGCGCGGATCGCGGCAGGGGAGGCGGAGAAGGTCGTCCTCGCGCGCACCCTCGAGCTGACCGCCCTCGACGACTGGTCGGTGCCCGACCTCGCCACGGAGCTCTCCGAGCGCAATCCCGCGGCGACCACGCTGGCGATACCGATCGACGACCCGGCAGACCCCGCCGCCCGCTGGCTCGTCGGTGCCAGCCCGGAGCTGCTGCTGCGCCGGCGCGGGCCCAGTGTCCTGCTGCAGCCGTTGGCCGGTTCCGCGCCACGCTCGGCCGAGCCCGAGGAGGACCTGCGTCGTGCCGATGCGCTGATGTCCTCCGACAAGGACCGCCGTGAGCACGCCTACGTGGTGGAGGCCATTGTGGAGGCTCTGAAGCCGTTCTGCCGCAGCGTGAGTGCCCCCGAACCGGAACTGCTGGCCACCCCGGCGGTGTGGCATCTGGCGACCCGGATCACGGCCTTGCTCAGCGATACCGCTACCACCTCGGTCGATCTCGTCGCCGCCCTGCACCCCACGCCGGCGGTCGGTGGGGTGCCGCGTTCGTCGGCGCTGCAGATCATCTCCGACCTCGAGGGCATCGACCGCGGTTGCTACGCCGGTGCGGCCGGTTGGCAGGACGGCGACGGTGACGGTGAGTGGATGGTGGCCGTGCGTTGCGCGGAGGTCAGTGGTCGCGCGCTGCGCGTCTTCGCCGGGGCGGGGATCGTCGCGGGCTCCGACCCGGCCGCCGAGGTCGCCGAGACGGCAGCCAAGATGCGCACCGTCCTCGACGCCGCCGTCCGACGCTGAGATGGGGACCCGGACCCCGGCGGGGCAGGTGCGGCCGACCCGGGCGGACAGCCCACTCGACGCGCTAATCTGAGCTCGCCGCGACTGGCGAAGGTGGTCACCACCGGGGAGCGGCAACGGGCAGGCCCACCCAGGGTTGTGCCCGCCGTTCACGGGGTCGTCCGCCTGGGCCTCATGTCGCCGCCGCCGCCTGCGCCAGAGGAGCGATCGTGACCGACGTCATCGCCAGCAACCCATCCCTCACCAGCCCCCCGGAGCCCGCCGGGGTCACCGATCGGCCGTTGTCCGAGGTCGACCCGGAGATCGCCGCCGTGCTCGACGCCGAGCTGGGCCGCCAGCGCGACACCCTGGAGATGATCGCCAGCGAGAACTTCGCGCCGCGTTCCGTGCTCGAGGCGCAGGGCTCGGTGCTCACCAACAAGTACGCCGAGGGGTATCCCGGCAAGCGCTACTACGGCGGGTGCGAGTATGTCGACGTCGCCGAGGAGCTGGCCCGCACCCGCGCCAAGGAGCTGTTCGGCGCCGAGCACGCCAACGTCCAGCCGCATTCCGGGGCGAGCGCGAACGCCGCGGCCATGCACGCCTTCATCCGCGGTGGCGACGGGATCCTCGGTCTCGAGCTCGCCCACGGCGGTCACCTCACGCACGGTATGAAGAGCAACTTCTCGGGCCGGATGTACGACGTGTCGGCCTACGGGGTGGATCCGCAGACGTTCCGCGTCGACATGGACGTCGTCCGAGCCGCCGCGCTG
>JBPBQU010000563.1:0-7295 GCA_050955085.1 Janthinobacterium lividum
CGTAGCGCTGACCCGTCTTGGTCGAGTCGGCGAACCACCGGCTGGAGTGGTCGGTGGTGATGCCCAGTCGGAACCCGTGCGGGTTGACCTTCTGTCCCATCAGCGGGTCCTCCTCGTCTTCTTGGCGCCGGTGACCTTCGGCCCGACGACCACGGTGATGTGGCTCGTCCGCTTCAGGATCCGCCCCGCCCGGCCCTGGGCCCGGGGGCGGAAGCGCTTCATCGTCGGACCTTCGTCGACGTGGATCGCCTTGACGACGTAATCATTGGGGTCGAACGCCTCAGACTGCTTGTCCGCGAGGAACTTCGCGTTGGCAATCGCACTCTCGACGAGCTTGCGCACCGGTTCGGCGGCCGACTGCGGCGCGAACGAGAGCACGGCCACGGCTTCCATGGCCTGCTTGCCCCGGACGAGGTCGACGACTCGGCGAGCCTTCTGGGGCGTGACGCGGAGGTACCGCGTCTGCGCCTTGGCTTCCATCCCTGTCCTGCCTTCTGGTCTCGGTCTTGAACTTCTCGGTGCCGGCGGACGGCTCAGCGACGACGACCCTTGCGGTCGTCCTTCTCATGACCGCGGAAGGTCCGCGTCGGCGAGAACTCACCGAGCTTGTGTCCCACCATCGCCTCGGTGACGAAGACGGGGGTGTGCTTGCGGCCGTCGTGCACCGCGAAGGTGTGTCCCAGGAAGTCCGGCGTGATGACCGAACGGCGGGACCAGGTCCGGATGACGTTGTGCGTTCCGGCCTCGTTCTGTACGTCCACCTTTTTCTGCAGGTGGTCGTCGACGAACGGGCCCTTCTTCAGACTGCGAGGCATGGTGGCCTAACTCCCTATCAGCGCTTCTTGCCGGCGCGGCGGCGACGGACGATGAGCTTGTCGCTCTCCTTGCCCGGACGCCGCGTGCGGCCCTCAGGCTTACCCCAGGGGCTGACGGGGTGGCGCCCACCGGACGTCTTCCCCTCGCCACCACCGTGCGGGTGGTCGACGGGGTTCATCGCGACACCACGGACGGTCGGGCGCTTGCCCTTCCACCTCATGCGGCCGGCCTTGCCCCAGTTGATGTTCGACTGCTCGGCGTTGCCGACCTCACCGACGGTTGCCCTGCAGCGCACATCAACATTGCGGATCTCACCCGAGGGCAACCGCAGCTGCGCGAAGCGGCCCTCGCGGGCCACCAGCTGCACGCTGGCCCCAGCCGAACGAGCCATCTTGGCGCCGCCCCCGGGACGAAGCTCCACCGCATGGATCACGGTCCCGACGGGGATGTTGCGCAACGGCAGGTTGTTGCCGGGCTTGATGTCCGCGGTCGGACCGTTCTCGATCCGGTCGCCCTGCTTGAGACGGGTCGGCGCGATGATGTAGCGCTTCTCGCCGTCCACGTAGTGCAGCAGCGCGATGCGTGCCGTGCGGTTCGGGTCGTACTCGATGTGGGCGACCTTGGCCGGGACACCGTCCTTGTCATGACGACGGAAGTCGATGACGCGGTAGGCGCGCTTGTGGCCACCACCGATGTGGCGGGTCGTGATGCGGCCCGAACTGTTACGGCCGCCGGTCTTCGCGAGCGGGCGGACGAGCGACTTCTCCGGCTCGCTCCGCGTGATCTCGACGAAGTCGGCGACGGACGAGCCGCGGCGGCCCGGTGTCGTCGGCTTGTACTTGCGGATTCCCATGGTGCGTCTGTCCTCGGGTTCGAAGGTTGTCTAGGGGGTTCGATTCCTCTGAGCGAGCGGCTCAGGCGACCGATCCGCCGAAGATGTCGATCGTGCCCTCGCGCAACGTCACGATGGCCCGCTTGGTGTCCTTCCGCTTGCCCGTGCCGTACCGGGTGCGTCGGCTCTTACCCTGCCGGTTCGCGGTGTTCACCGCGGAGACCTTGACGCCGAAGACCTTCTCGACCGCGATCTTGATCTCGGTCTTGTTGGCCCCCGGGTCGACGAGGAAGGTGTATTTCCCCTCGTCGATCAACCCGTAGCTCTTCTCCGACACGACCGGAGCGAGCAGGATGTCGCGCGGGTCCTTCTGCGTTCCGCCGAGCGCGCTCACAGGGTGTTCCCTTCAGCTACGACGTCCGCTTCGGTGGCGTCATGGCCACCCTTGGGCGGGCCGGCGATGAACGCCTCCAGCGCCTCGCGGGTGAACACGACATCGTCACTCTTGACCACGTCGTAAGTGTTCAGCTGGTCTGCGGGCAGCACGTGAACCCCCGCGAGGTTGCGCAGGCTCTTGGCCGCCACCTCGTCACCACGAGTGAGAACGACCAACACCTGAGTTCGACCCGAGAGCGCTGCAATGAGCTTCGCAGCGGTCTTGGTGGAAGGAGCGTCCCCGATGGCGAGGCCCTCGACGACGTGCAGACGTTCGTGACGCACCCGGTCGGAGAGCGCGCCGCGAAGGGCGGCAGCAATCATCTTCTTGGGGGTGCGCTGCGAGTAATCCCGCGGCTTGGGGCCGTGCACGATCCCACCACCGGTGAACTGAGGAGCACGCAGCGAGCCCTGACGGGCGCGGCCGGTGCCCTTCTGCTTGTACGGCTTCTTCCCACCACCGCGGACTTCACCGCGGCGCTTGGTGGAATGTGTCCCCTGTCGGGCCGCCGCGAGCTGCGCGGTGACCACCTGGTGGATCAGCGGGATGTTCACCTGACGGCCGAAATCCTTCGCGGGGAGCTCGACGGTGCCGTTGCTCCCCCCGTCAGCTGTCCGCAGCGGAACAAAGATGGGCTCGGTGGCCTCGGTCGTGATGGTCATGTCCTCAGGCCTCCTTCACGCGCGCCTTGGAGGCGCTCTTGACGAGCACCACGCCACCACGGGGCCCGGGAACGGCGCCCGAGATGAGCAGCAGACCCTTCTCCGCGTCGATGGCGTGGACCGTCAGGTTCTGGGTGGTCTGACGGACCGCGCCCATGCGGCCAGCCATTCGCATCCCCTTGAACACGCGACCAGGGGTGGCGCACCCGCCGATGGACCCCGGCTTGCGGTGATTGCGGTGCGCACCGTGGGAGGCGCCGACGCCGTGGAAGCCGTGACGCTTCATGACACCGGCGAAGCCCTTGCCCTTGGTGGTGCCCACGACGTCGACCGTCGCCCCCGCGTCGAAGACCTCCACCGTGAGCTCCTGGCCCAGGGCGTAGTCCGCGGCGTCGGTGGTGCGCAGCTCCACGAGGTGGCGGCGGGGGGCGACGTTCGCCTTCGCGAAGTGCCCGGCCGCCGGCTTGTTGGCCTTGCGCTGTGCGATCGCCGTGGTGGCGAACTGCACCGCCTCGTAGCCGTCAGTGGTATTGGTGCGGATCTGGGTGACGACATTGGGCTCGACCCTGACCACGGTCACGGGTACGAGGCGGTTGGCCTCGTCCCACAGCTGCGTCATGCCGAGCTTGGTGCCGAGCACCCCTCGCACTTGCCTATCGCTCATCGTGTGCAGTCCCTCAGAGCTTGATCTCGATGTCGACCCCGGCCGGGAGGTCGAGTCGCATCAGCGAGTCGACCGTCTTCGGCGTGGGGTCAATGATGTCGATGAGGCGCTTGTGGGTGCGCATCTCGAAGTGCTCGCGGCTGTCCTTGTACTTGTGCGGCGAGCGGATCACGCAGTAGACGTTCTTCTCGGTCGGCAGCGGCACAGGCCCGGCCACCGAGGCACCCGTGCGGGTCACCGTCTCGACGATCTTGCGCGCCGAGCTGTCGATGACCTCGTGGTCGTAGGCCTTGAGCCTGATGCGGATCTTCTGTCCCGCCATGGCGTCGTCCGCCTCTCCTTCTCGTCCCGCTCTTCGTACTGCTATGACTCGCGCGCGGCGCGAAACCCCAGCCGAACCGCCGACCCCCGAGGTCGGGCGTGTCGCGAAATCGCCACCACGCGTCCCTCGCCCGATCGACTCGTGCGGTCCCTGTTCAGATTGCTGGCTGGCTAGGCCCTCCGCCGCCCGTGCGAGACGTTCGACGTGTGGCTGTCGGACCGCACGCGTCAACTCCCGCGGCGACACGGCAACCAGGGTAGTCTGCCAGACCTCCCCCGCCCTTGGCGAATCCGCTCCGAGGCAAGGACAGAGCCCTGGTGGCCGGCCGGCCGGAGGACCCCCGGCACGTCGTCGATCAGAGGGACACAGACACGACAAAGGGGCGGGCCCAGTGGACCCGCCCCTCTGTCGGTAGGCAACCCGCTGGTGTCGCAGTCTGCTGCGTCACCGCGGTTCACCTCACTTGAGGATCTTCACGACCCGCCCGGCGCCGACGGTGCGGCCACCTTCACGGATGGCGAACTTGAGGCCCTCTTCCATGGCGATCGGCTGGATGAGGTCGACCTTCATCTCAGTGTTGTCCCCAGGCATGACCATCTCGGTGCCCTCGGGCAACGACACGACACCGGTGACATCGGTCGTCCGGAAGTAGAACTGCGGCCGGTAGTTGTTGTAGAAGGGCGTGTGACGGCCACCCTCGTCCTTTGACAGGATGTACGCCTGACCTTCGAACTCGGTGTGCGGCGTGATGCTCGACGGCTTCACCACCACCTGACCGCGCTCGACGTCGTCACGCTTCATGCCACGCAGGAGCAGCGCAGCGTTGTCACCGGCCTGGCCGGTGTCCAGCATCTTGTTGAACATCTCGATGCTGGTCACGGTGGTCTTGGCGGAGGTCGGCTTGATGCCGACGACCTCGACCTCCTCGTTGACCTTGAGGACGCCTCGCTCGATGCGCCCGGTCACGACGGTGCCGCGGCCGGTGATCGTGAACACGTCTTCGATCGGCATCAGGAACGGCTGGTCGATCGCCCGCTCGGGCTCCGGGATCGCGGTGTCGACCGCGTCCATCAGCTCCATCAGCTTCGCGCCCCACTCCGCGTCGCCCTCCAGCGCCTTGAGCGCCGAGACTCGCACGACGGGAAGATCATCCCCGGGGAACTCGTAGGAGGAGAGAAGCTCACGCACCTCCATCTCGACGAGCTCGAGGAGCTCTTCGTCCTCGACCATGTCGGCCTTGTTCAGGGCCACGACGATGTAGGGAACGCCGACCTGACGAGCCAGGATGACGTGTTCCTTCGTCTGCGGCATGGGTCCATCGGTCGCCGCGACCACGAGGATGGCGCCGTCCATCTGCGCTGCACCCGTGATCATGTTCTTGATGTAGTCCGCGTGCCCCGGGCAGTCGACGTGGGCGTAGTGACGCGCCTCGGTCTGGTACTCGACGTGTGCGATCGAGATCGTGATGCCGCGCTGACGCTCTTCAGGGGCCTTGTCGATCTGATCGAACGCCGAGGCCTTGTTCAGCTCCGGGAACTTGTCGTGCAGCACTCGGGTGATCGCCGCGGTGAGCGTCGTCTTCCCGTGGTCGATGTGACCAATAGTGCCGATGTTGACGTGCGGCTTAGTCCGCTCGAACTTCGCCTTCGCCACTGGGGCTCCTCCTACGACTGTCGATTCTTCCCCGATCCGGTGGATCGGGTGGCTAAACGCCTGGTCGGCGCTGGTGGTGCCACCGTGGTGGTGACCCCGGTCTGGTGCCGGTCGGGGGCGTGTGCCCCCGACCGGCCACGGGAACTACTCCCCGCGAACCTTCTTCACGATCTCCTCGGCGACGTTACGCGGCACCTCGGAGTAGTTCGAGAACTGCATCGAGTAGACCGCACGACCCTGGGTCTTCGATCGGAGATCGCCGACATAGCCGAACATCTCCGACAGCGGAACGCTCGCCTTCACGAGCTTCGCACCACTCACGTCCTCCATGGATTCGATCTGCCCACGGCGGGAGTTCAGGTCGCCGATCACCTCGCCCATGTAATCGGCGGGGGTACGCACCTCGACGGCCATCACGGGTTCGAGGAGGACGGGATCCGCGCGCTTCACGGCCTCTTTGAGGACCATCGAACCGGCGATCTTGAACGCCATCTCCGATGAGTCGACGTCGTGGGCCGCGCCATCCAACAGGATCGCCTTGACACCCACGAGGGGGTAACCGGCGACGACACCGAGCTGCATGGCGTCCTGGATGCCGGCATCGATGGACGGGATGTATTCACGCGGGACGCGGCCACCCGTCACCTTGTTCTCGAACTCGTAGAACTCCCCGTCCGAGGTGTCCAACGGCTCGATCGTGACCTGGACCTTGGCGTACTGACCCGACCCACCGGTCTGCTTCTTGTGGGTGTAGTCCAGCTTCACCACGGCCCGGCGGATCGTCTCGCGGTAAGCCACCTGCGGCTTGCCGACGTTCGCTTCGACCTTGAACTCGCGACGCATGCGGTCGACCAGGATGTCGAGGTGGAGCTCACCCATCCCCTTGATGATGGTCTGACCGGTTTCCTGGTCGAGTTCGACCTGGAACGTAGGGTCCTCCTCGGCGAGACGCTGAATCGCGGTCCCGAGCTTTTCCTGGTCACCCTTGGTCTTGGGCTCGATCGCCACGGAGATGACGGGTTCCGGGAAGGTCATCGACTCGAGAACGACCTGCTGCTGCGGGTCGGAGAGCGTGTCGCCCGTCGTCGTCTCCTTGAGACCGATCATCGCGTAGATGTGTCCGGCACGAGCCTCGTCGACCGGGTTCTCCTTGTTGGAGTGCATCTGGAAGAGCTTCCCGATGCGCTCCTTCTTGCCCTTGGTCGAGTTCACGACGCCCGAGCCGGCGGCGACGCGGCCGGAGTACACCCGGACGTACGTCAGCTTGCCGAAGAACGGGTGCGCGGCGACCTTGAAGGCGAGACCGGAGAAGGGCTCGTCGGAGTCGGGGCGGCGGATGATCTCCACCGTCTCGTCGCCGACCTTGTGCCCGACCATGGGCTTCACGTCCAGCGGCGAGGGCAGGTAGTCGATCACGGCGTCGAGCATGGGCTGCACGCCCTTGTTCTTGAACGCCGAGCCGCAGAAGATCGGGTACAGCTCGGAGTTCACCGTCAGCGTGCGGACACCGGCCTTGATCTCCTCGACCGTGAGCTCCTCACCGCCCAGGTACTTCTCGAGCAGCGCCTCGTCGGCCTCGGCGACCCGCTCGACCAGGGCGCTGCGGTACTCCGCGGCCTGCTCGGCGAGGTCCGCCGGGATCTCCTCGACGGTGTAGTCGGCACCCATCTGCACGTCGCCGTGCCAGGTCAGCGCCCGCATGGTGACCAGGTCGACCACACCGGTGAAGGTGTTCTCGGCACCGATCGGGAGCTGCATGACCAGGGGCTCCGCGCCGAGGCGCTCCTTGATGGTCTTGACGGTGAAGAAGAAGTCCGCTCCGAGCTTGTCCATCTTGTTGACGAAGCAGATGCGGGGGACGTCGTACTTGTCCGCCTGCCGCCACACCGTCTCGGACTGGGGCTCGACAC
>JBPBQU010000564.1:0-7285 GCA_050955085.1 Janthinobacterium lividum
GCTCATCCGAGAGCGCAACCCGCGATGCCCGACCGGCACCCAGTGCAGGCGCCCGCCCGCGGTCGCGCTCACCTCGTCCAGCGGGGGCGCGTCGTCGCGGTCGAGGACGACCCAGTCACCGGGCCAACCCACCGGGGCGGGCAACGAGCTCAACCCGGTGACGGGGGTGGCGAGGTGGCGGCTGATGGCGAGCGCCCGCTGCCGGTGGCCGGAACCCTGGTGGTGGACGTAGTACCCGATCACGCCTCCCCCCCCACCCGGGCCGCGGCGACCCGGCGGTAGACGTCGCGGTGCGCCGCCGCCAGATCGTGACGCTGCCTGCTGCGTTCGGCACGGGAGGCCCGCGGGCCGGGCAACGCGGTGAGTGCGGTGGCCAACCCGGCCCGCACCGACGCGTCGTCGTCGAGGTCGACGGTGACCAGGGGTTGTTGCTCGGTCAGGAAACCTGCACGCCCGGCGAGCACCGTCGTCCCGAGGTCATGGCACGCCTCCAGCCACCCGGAGTGCGTTCCGTGCGCGTAGGGCAGGACGGAGACGTCGAGACCCGCGAGGTAGTCCCACAACGCGTCGTCGTCGAAGCGCTCGTGCACGCGCAGGTCCAGATCGAGGTCGCCCGCCAGCCACTTCGCCAGCTCCGCGTCGTGGCGCACGAAACCCTTGTCGAGCGCCTCGGCGTGGACATCCACCCGCAGCACCACGTCCGACTGCTCGGCCGTGGCCGCCATCAACCGGCGCAGCACGGGCAACGCGACCACGTTGGCCCGCAGGCTCTTCAGATGGATCCCGACGACCCTCCCGGAGCGGACCGGCCGGGGCTGCTCCAACCGTTCGAGCGGCACCACATGCGGGTGCGCCAGCACCTCGGTGGGCACCCCCCACCGCCGCTGTATCTCCCTGGCCGCACCCGGGGTCAACGTCAGGACCGCGTCGGCGTCACGTACCAGGATGCCCAGCAGGTCGAGGTATGCCTCCTGGTCGCGCAGATGCGGGTTCTGCAGGTCGTGCACGGTGACGACGAGTGCCCGACCCCGCTCACGCAGTGCAGCCGTCAGGGCCTGCAGCTGGCCCGGGGAACGGGACTCGAAACCGAAGTGGACGTGGAGCACGTCGAAGGTGTCGGCGTGGGCTGCGACCCAATCCGCGTCCAGCGCGGGCGACGGCGCCCAGCCGGCTGCGGGGGCCGAGGGTTCGGGGAGCACCTGGACTCCGGGCACCCGCGGATCCTGCAGGTGCTCGACGTAGGCGTGAGCGCCGGGTACGTGCTGCACGCGCACCTCACCGGGCACTGCTCCTCCTGACGCTCCTGCCGCCCGTGGTGCGACGGGCGAGTCGGTTCCTCGACCGCTTCGCACGCTACCCGATCCGCTAAGGTCACGACCCCTGCGGAGTCGACTACGAACCCCGGAGCTGAAACACCAGGGTGTGCTCCGCAAACCTCGCACCCGTGCCCCCGGCGTTCGCTGACAGGTTCAGGGCAGATGCAGATGCAGATGCCGACGCAGCGCCGCCGTGTGCTTCTCACATCGGTCGTCACCACTGCTCAAGGCGTAGCAGAAGAATCGCCGGTCATTGCGCAGCTGCAGCAGTGGGGCGGAGGCCCCGGAGCGGACATGGGCATGTACGGACACCACTGCTGACGCATGGATGCGACGGGTGCGCAGGAGGCCGACGTGGCGCACTTCGTGATCAGTCAACTCCACGCCCATACGCAACCCGCGCAGTGCAACCACCCAGCTCAGCACTGCGAACACGTACAAAGACCGATCATCACCACCGGAGGCGAGCGAGAACCACGAGTAGAACGTAGCCACGCCGAGCAGCGCCCAACGGTGGGTGCCGCGAAGCAACGGGGTCACCTGCTGCCCGCACGGGTGACGTCCCGGGTCATCCCGGGAGGGGCGTCACCCCCGCCGCCGTTGCGCTTTGGTCGGGCCGTAACCGGCCTGCGGACTGCCGGAGACGGGTAGGTCGCGATCCCACGCGTGTTCATATCTTCCCTCCGGCGCAGTGGGCTCATGGCGGGTGCGCCACACCCGGTACTGAAGACGGATCATCGCCCGGATGCGGCGCAGGTGGAGAAGGAACATCTCTGGGCGACCTCCTCGGCTGGTGGCGGCGGTGTCTCGACCCTCGGGGTCAGGCGGGACAGAGCAGCAGTGACATCCCGGCGTAGGGCGCGAGCCAGACCCCGAAGCTCTTGAGGCCGTCGACCCAGCCGATCTCGGAATCACTGACCATGTCGACGACGGGGACGCGCGGGGTGAACGTCTCCGAGCGGACCGTTCCCTCGATCGTCTCGGAACCGAAGTTGAGAACTGTCACCTGCAGGGCGCGCCGGCCGCCGTACTGCGTCGCGTCGAGCTCGTGAACCATGACGAGCATGCTCGGGTGCGCGACCGCGGGGATGTCGATCTGGCGCGCGGTGGCGATGTGGTGTTCGCGGCGCACCGTGAGCACGTGGCGCAGGCGCGAGACGAAGGAGTCCTCGGTGGCGAGCTGCGCCGGGATGGAGCCGTAGAGCGAGCGGCCGACGGGGATCCCGGAACTCGACACCGTGATGTCGGGGGCGACCCCCATGAGGTCGTGACCGGCGCGTTCGATCCAGCGGGTGTCCCCACTCGTGAGTAGTGGTCTCACCTGTTCCACGGGCAACGGCAACATGCCGAGCAGGTCCCAGCCGGAGAGCGCGAACACGCCCGGCTGCCAGGCGTTGAACATCGCCATGAGCAGGTGCGCGCGACGAATCTGCTCGATGTCGTCCTCGGTGAGGGCGTCGAGGTCGCGGTGTCCTCGGGAGGCCGCGATGACGCTGGCCGACGTGCAGGCGATGCCGTTCGTCGTGAACACCAGGTTGTAGGGGGCGTTCTCCCCCGTGAGCCGTTCGACGAGGTCCGCCCGGATCGTTTCCGCAAGCTGCTCACCGGTGATCTCCGAATCCCGGAACGGGTAGACGTCGTCGGCGTGGCGGGTGGCCCAGTGCACGAGTTCGTAGGTCAGTTCGTCGTGGTTCTGCAGGGCGTGCACGAGGGAGGCCGGGTCCACCCCGAGTTCCAACGAGGTGCGCAGGGTGAGACGCAGGAACTCGGTGTCCCCGGTCGCGAGCGCGTGCTGGTACGCGGGGCGGTTGATGAAGTCGTAGGACAGGTCGGCGCCGACCTCGGAGGTGTCGCGGATATCCTCGATCGTGAGGTTCAGCTCCTGGAACGTGAACCCACCGACCTTGCGGACCATGCCCGCGATGAGGTGGTTCGCCGCCTCGGACAGGGGGTGGCCCTCCGACCACGCGGGGCCTTCGGCGCTCTTCTCCACACCCAGGAAACCGTTGGCGTCCAGACGCAACGCGGTCGTGCCCAGGTCACCCAGGGAGTGCAGGGCGTCACCGATGACGAGTTTCATCCCGGCGAAGGACGGGTCGAGCCAGTTCACCGAAGGCTGACCCTGCTTGAAGTAGTGCAGATACACCCAGCGGCGGGTCTCACCGTCGACACCGACGACCTCCCGGGTGGCGGACCAGTTCGTCTCCTTGATCCCGGGGGCGTAGAAGATGACCCGCTGCAGCTGACCGATGATGAACCCCAGATCCGTCAGCGCCGCCTCCGCGGAACTGTCGAGGTTCACCGCGTCGTCGCCGACGGGGACCTCGGGCAGCAGGTCCCAGTGCTCGACCGGGATCTCCACCATGTGATAGATCCCCGGATAGTCCTCGTACTTCATCTCGGCGAGGCGGAAGTCCGCACCCTTGCCGGTGTGACCGGGGACGATGTCGTCGATGACGTTGCCACCGTGCTCGGCCGCCACCTCGCACAGGTGACGGAACTCGCCCTCCGTCCCGAACATCGGGTCGATCTCGGTGGAGATGCGGTCGAAGTGCCCGTCGACGCTGGGGGTCTGGCGCCAGCCGTCGAGGCCACCTGCATTCTTCACAGGGCCGGTGTGCACGGCGTCGATACCGATGCGCTGGAACGCCTGCCAGAGTTCCGGGTCCCCGAGGGAGCCCAGGAAGGAACGCCCCTCACGGGTCACCAGCGAGATCGGGTAGGCGGTGAACCACACCGCAGCGGTGTCGACGGCCCGGCGGGGGTCGGGTTTGGCGTAGGGGTTCTGCCACATGCTCGCCTGACCGGAGAACTGCCGGCTGATCTTCTCGGCGTCGGCGAGCATCGACTGGGCGAGCAACCATTCGAGGTAGTCGGGGTTGCTGCCGTCCGTCGGGCCTTCCCCGACCATCGGGACGGGCGGAGCGTCGGTGCCGCGCAGCCGGGCGGTGGGCCGGGGACGTCGCAACGCGCGTGGACGCGCGGGATAGCGCTGCTCGTCGTAGGTGATCTCACTGGGCTCGTGCTCGTGGGCCGCCTCGGCCACCTCCTGCCCGTCCGCTCCGGGTGCGGACTCGAGGCGATCCGCCTCGCCCGTCACCGCTGCGCTGCTGCTGGCCTCGTCCACGACTCCTCCTCCACTCGCCCGCCTGCGACGGGTCCCCCGCCCACGACGGGGGCCCTATGGTGTCGCGTTCACCGGACCACAGCCACGTCCGGTCTCTCGACCGTAGCGGCAGCCGTTCGGGGAATCCTGGCTGGGACACGACAGCAGGTTCACGGCTGGGGAGTCACGGTCGGCAGTCGGGGGTACGCGAGGATGTCCCGATGGCACCCCCGGCAGCTGATCCGAGCGTCCTGACGAAAACCCTCACCATCGCGGTCGACGCGGCTCACGCCGAACAGCTCCGGGCATTCGGTGACGGCGTGGACGCGCTGGCCCGCTTCGACGCCGATCAGTTCCGTTCGATCCTGGGCTGGGTGCTGCACGGTGCCCTGGAGGAACTGCACCCCGACGGCCTCGACGCGGACGACCTGCGGGACGTGGTGTCGCGCATCGCGACGAGGACGAGCGGGTGGTGGCCCGAGGTGAACCCGCAGGTTCTCGTCGTCGTACTCACGGGGGCCTTCGGTGAGCACCCCGAACCCGAGGACGTACCGCGCCTGCCGCACGACGTCGTGGTGGCGCACTCCGTCCTCGTGCTCGACGACCTCGTCGCGGCCACCGGGCGACCCCTTGCGCGCCATCTCGTCCCCGCCCTGGCGGAGGTCCGTCGGGCGGAGACGATGGAGATGCCCTGAGCCGTGCGGTGACGCCACGCTGGCGTGGCAGGGCCGCGGACTCACCTCCGTGCCACCCTGAACCACATGAGCCCGCCGCAGGTCAGCCCACCCGCACTCATCGTCTTCGACGTCAACGAGACGCTGTCGGACATGAGTCCGCTCGCAGCGTCTTTCGAGGCGGTCGGGCTCGCCGCCAACGAGAGCGAGACCTGGTTCGCCGCCCTGTTGCGCGACGGTTTCGCCCTCACCAGCGTCGGGGCCAACCCCGACTTCGCCGAGCTCGCCGCGCAGTCACTGCGGTTGCGTCTGCAGGCGTCCGGGGACCGGGTGAACCTCGAGCGTGACGTGGACACCGTGATGAACACCTTGACCACTCTCGACGTCCATCCCGATGTGGTCGCCGGTGTCCGGGCCCTACGCGCGACCGGCATCCGACTCGTCACCTTGAGCAACGGGGCCACGTCGGTGGCCGAGGAACTACTGCAACGCGCGGGGATCCGCACGGAGTTCGAGAAACTCCTGAGCGTGGCCGACGGCCCGGCCTGGAAACCCGCCGCGGGTTCCTACGCCCGCGCCCTCGAGGTCTGCGGAGTCCGATCCGAGGAGGCGATGCTGGTCGCCGTACACCCGTGGGACATCGACGGGGCGGCGCGCGCGGGTCTGCGTACCGGATGGTTGCGCCGCAGCGCACCGGGTTACCCGACGTTCTTCCTCCGACCCGAGGTCGAGGCCGTCGACCTCGTGGCACTGGCCGGCGCCGTCAGCGGGTGATGCGAGGCTGGTGATGCAGAGCGGAACCACGACACGAAGGACATCGGATGGCTTTCCACGGCGCGGAAGATCTCTTGCAGGACATCGTGGGGTTGCTGGTCACGGTCGTGGAGGCCTGCGGTGCCGCGGTCATCATCGTGGGCGCGCTCTGGGCCTTCGTCCGCTTCGTCGCGGGAGCTGTGCGCGGGCACCGTTCTTCGCAGTTCGTGCCGGTGCGCCTGACCCTGGGCCGCTTCCTGGCCCTGGGGCTCGAGTTCCAGCTCGCCGGCGACGTGTTGCGGACCGCCGTGGCCCCCAGCTACGAAGAGCTCGGCAAGCTGGCCGCGGTGGCCGCCATCCGCACCGCCCTGAACTACTTCCTCTCCCGTGAGATCGCCGAGGAGCGACGTCAGGTGGCCGAGGACGAGGACCAGCGCGCGGACGGCCCTACCCCGGAACAGGTGACCGGGTCCCGCCCGTGACCACCGCCTTCTCGCAGCTCACCTCGCTGCCGGCGCCGGCCATCACAGCGGCCATCACAGCGGCCATCGTGCGCCTACGCCACCGGATCACCCGCAACCTGCGCTCCACCGCCGGTGAGTGACGCGCACCGGCGTCCACCGATCGGAGCACCGTCGCAGACTCCGCCGTCAGTGCGCGTCCGGCACACCCGCCACGACGTCGACCTCGACGAGTGCACCCACCGCGAGGCCGGTGACCCCGACCGTCGTACGCGCGGGCAGTGGCCCCGCGAACCAGCCGCGGTAGGCGTCGTTGAACGCGTCGAAGTCGTCGAACTCCGTCAGGTAGACCCGCACGTGCAGGGTGTCGTCCCACGTGAGCCCGAACTGCCCGAGAACGGCCGCGAGGTTGGCCCGCACCTGGTCGGCCTGCGCGAGCAGACCACCCGGGACCAGGCGCCCGGTGGCCGGGTCGGTCGGCATCTGACCGGTCACGAAGACGAGGTTGCCGAAGCGGGTGGCGTGGGCGAACGGGCCGACCTGCGGCGGGACGCCGTCGGCGGGGGTGAAGACGAAGGTTTCCTTGCGACTCATGATCTGTGGTCCTTCCGGGTGGGGGGGTCGAGCGGTTCGACGTGCAGCCGCAACCCGTGGCGCGGGCGCAGCGTGACGAGAGCTTCCACGTCCGTCCTGACGTTCGCGACGGGAGCGACCCGTCGGTCGCGCAACAGGGACGCGAGAACGAGGACCTGCTCGACGAGGGCGAGGTCACGTCCGATGCACATCCGCGGTCCGAGCCCGAACGGTGCATAACCGAGCTCGCGGTGCGGACGCTCCCCGAGGAAGCGTTGCGGGCGGAACTCCTCCGGGTCCGGCCAGACGTCGGGGTGTCGGTGCAGGGCCCAGGTGCTGACGATGACGAGAGTCCCCCGCGGCAGCGCGACCCCCGCGACGACGTCGTCCGCGAGCGCCTCG
>JBPBQU010000565.1:0-7207 GCA_050955085.1 Janthinobacterium lividum
CTTGTGCACCCGGCGTGGAGCGAGGGTCACGTTGTCCAGGACGGACAGGTGCGGGAACAGGTTGAACGACTGGAACACGATGCCCATCCGTGCGCGAGCCGCGTCCGCATCGACCCGTGGGTCGGCGATGTCCACCCCCTCGAACTCGATGATCCCGTCGTCGACCTGCTCCAGCAGGTTGGCGCAGCGCAGCAGGGTCGACTTCCCCGATCCCGACGCACCGATGAGCACCACGCAGTGGTGTGCGGGGACGTCGAGGTCGAGGCCGTCCAATACGACGTTGTCACGGAAGGCCTTGCGCACGCCGCGCATCGAGAGCAAGGGGGCCACCCGGTCCCCGGTCATCCGCGCCTCACCCGGAAACTCATACGGAACCCCCCGTACCGCTGTACCCCCACCGGCGCGAGACGGCATCGGTGAACCGGGCCATCGGGATCGTCAGCACCACGAAACACGCACCCGCGACGAGGTAGGGAGTGAAGTCACCGCGCTCGGCGGTGAGGATCCGGGCCGCCTGGATGGCGTCGATCGCCCCGAGCACCGAGATCAACCGCGAGTCCTTCTGCAGGCTCACCAGGTCGTTGAGCCAGGGTGGGAGCACCCGCCGGATCGCTTGCGGCAGCACGACGTGGCGCAACGTCTGCGCGTGGCTCAACCCCAGTGAGCGGGCCGAGGCGCGTTGGCTGGGGTGCACCGACTCGATGCCCGCTCGCAGCACCTCGGCCACGAATGCGGAGTACTGCAGCACCAGGGCGAGGCCGCCGTAGAAGACGAGACTCGTCGGCAACCCCTGCAACCGCAGTCCCGGGATGCCGTAACCCACGAGCAGCAGGACGAGGATGAGGGGCACCCCACGAAACAGGTCCGTGTACCCGGTCGCGAACAACCGCAACGGGGCGAACACGGGCCCGCGAGTCGTCCGCGCGATCGCCAACGCGAGGCCGCAGAAGAACACGATCACGGCGCACCCGAGCATGACCCGGACGTTGAGCCACAACCCCCGCAGCACCTCGGGAAGCGAGGCGAGCGCCGTCTCGGGGTCGAAGAAACTCCCCTGGATGCGCGGCCACCCCGGTGTCGAGGTGACGGCGAGGACCAGGACGATCCCGACGGCGAGCGTGCTCAGGGTGGCGACGACGGTGGAGCGGACGCTACGGGAGCGCCGGTAACGGTCGCGGTCGAGCTGGAGGTCGGAGGGGACCCAGGGCTGCGCGGGGGAGGGGCCGTTCAGGACAGTTCCGGGGCGCCGGTGGAACTCGTGAACCACTGCTGCTGGATCGTCGCGAGGGTCCCGTCCGCGCGCAGCTCCTCGACTGCGCCCGACACGCAGGACGTGAGCGCACTGCCCTTGTCCAGCACGAACCCGAACTGCTCGACGTCACCCGTCACGGGGAACTGCCCGACGACCTTCGCACCCTCGAGTTCCGCGGCCGCCAGGTACAGCCCCGTCGGCAGGTCGACGATGAGGCCGTCGATCTGACCGTTGACGAGCGACTGCTTGGCGAGGTCGTTGGTGTCGAACACCAGCGGTTGTTGCGAGGGTGCGATCGTCTCGGTGATGGTGCGGTAGGACGTTGTGCCCACCTGCGCGCCGAGTTTCGCGTTCTTGAGGGCCGCGATCGTGGTGACTCCCGCGATGGGGGAGGAGTCGAGTGCGACGACGGCCTGGGCGACGTCGTAGTACCCGCTGGAGAAGTCGACCGTCTGCCGGCGTTCGTCGGTGATCGAGATCTGATTGACGTCGACGTCGAAGTTCTTGACGCCCGGAGCGATGGCGTTGGTGAACGTGGCCGTCGCCCAGGTCACGGCGTCCTTCTCGTAACCGAGGCGGTCGGCGACGGCGTAGGCGACGGCGGACTCGTACCCGCGACCGTTGGTCGGGTCGTTGTCGGCGAACCACGGCTCGTAGGCCGGGTCGTCCGTGCCCACCGTGAACAGCCTGTCGGCGATCGTGGGCAGGGCCCCCGCTGCGCAGGCCACGGCACTCGTTGCGCTGGTCGCATCCGAGGAGGTCCCATCCGAGGAGGTGGCACCCGAGGAGGTGGCACCCGACGATCCGCTACCGCTGGGCTCGTCGGCCGGTGCGCAGGCCGTCAACACCAGCAGGGGCAGGGTGACCACGAGACTCAGGAGACGCTTCTGGTGCGAAAACCCTAATGCTGCGACGCGGGAGCTCGTGATCTCACGCCCCGTGACACCCCGCCCGCAGGAACGTCAGGCCCCTTCCCGACGTTGGGCGCTACGCGGGTCGCGCACGAGCACGACGCGGGAGAGGACAGGATGCACCGCCATTTCAACGGCCTGAAGACCGCTGTCCTGTTTGGCGGGATCTGGGCGGTCCTGCTGATCATCGGCGGTCTGCTGGCCTCGTCGTTCCGTCGTCCCGGGATCCTGCTGGTCTTCGTGGTCATCGGGGTCGCGACCTCGGCGTACAGCTACTGGAAGTCGGACACGATCGCGATCCGCGCGATGCGCGCCCGTCCCGTGTCCGAGGCGGAACAACCCGGCATGTACCGGATCGTGCGTGAGCTGTCGACGACGGCGCATCAGCCCATGCCGCGGCTCTTCGTCTCACCCACCATGGCCCCCAACGCCTTCGCCACGGGCCGCAACCCCGAGAACGCGGCCGTGTGCTGTACCGAGGGCATCCTGCAGATCCTCGACGAGCGCGAACTGCGTGGGGTGCTGGGCCACGAGCTCATGCACGTCTACAACCGGGACATCCTCACGTCCTCGGTCGCGGGGGCTCTTGCGGGCCTCATCACCTCCGTCGCCCAGTTCGGCATGTTCTTCGGCGGGATGTTCGGCGGAGGTCGCGACGACGAACGGCCCAACCCGATCGCCCTGTTGCTGCTCTCCCTCGCGGCGCCCCTGGCCGCGAGCGTCATCCAGCTCGCGATCTCGCGTACCCGTGAGTACGACGCGGACGAGGACGGCGCCAAGCTCACGGGTGATCCGCTGGCGCTGGCCTCGGCGCTGCGCAAGTTGGAGATGGGCACGCGTCAGCTCCCGCTGCCGCCCGAGCGCGAACTCGTCAACACCAGCCACCTGATGATCGCCAACCCGTTCCGGGGTCAGGGCATGGCGCGGTTGTTCTCGACCCACCCGCCGATGGCCGAGCGCATCGCGCGCCTCGAGGCCCTCGCGGGCTACCGCCGCTGACCCAGGGACCCATCCGGTGACCGGGCCATCCGGTGACCGGGCCATCCGCTGACCGGGCCATCCGCTGACCGGGCAGGTCGTCGGCCGGGCTCGCGCGGCCTCAGCCGAGGGAGTTCTCGAGGAACCGCTTGACCAGCGGCCAGCTCTGCCCGTCGGGGTCGAGTGGGTCCACGTGCGAGACCCCGTCGAGCAGCTGCAGGTCGACGGAGTCGCCGGCCGCACGGGCGGCGTCGGTGAACTCCTGCGCCTGGGAGAAGGGGACGGTGTCGTCGCCGGTGCCGTGGACGACGAGCAGCTGCATCCCCAGCGGTACCCGGCGTGCCGGATCACCGATGGCATAGCGGTCGTCGACCTCTGCCGGGGTGCCGCCGAAGACCGTCCGCACGTTGTCGTCCGTGAACGCGAGCGCGGTGGGGTGCAGGACCCCCGCCATCGAGGCGGCGACGGCGGGAACGACGCGCGGGCCGGCCCCGGGATCACCCGCGGCGAGGGTGTGTCGGGCCGCGGCCCACAGGGCGAGGTGTCCGCCGGCGGAATGTCCCACGATCGCGACCCGGTCGGCCGCGAGGCCCCACCGCTCCGCCGCCTCGGCGGCCTGGTCCACGGCGGTGGCGACGTCGGTGAAGGTGGCGTCCCAACCCCCACCGTCACCGTTGCCGCGGTAGTCCACGTTGAGCACGGGCCATCCGTCGGCCACCAGGTCGGCGACGTTGACGATCACGTCGCGGCGGTCGGTACCCGCGTCGTAACCGCCGCCGTGGACGAACACCACGATCGCCTCGCGTCGCTCACCCCGGGGCAACCACAGGTCGCTCACCTGGCGCGGGTGCTCGCCGTAGCGGTACTCGCTGCGTTGGGAGGTGCTGAGGTCGGCGGGCACGGAGGGCTCCTCGGGAGCAGGCGTCTCGGAGGCGCTGGACGGGTCTGCGGACGTCGGATCCGGGGGCGTCGGATCCGCGGTGCCGCGGTCGGTAGGGGTGTCAGAGGTGTCGTCCGAGCAACCCGCGACAGCGGCGATGCCCGACGTCGCGGCGAAGCCCAGCACCGTGCGGCGAGAGGTCGGGCGCGAGCACACGTCAGCGGTAGTTGACGAACTGCAGCGCGACGTCGAGGTCGGCACCCTTGAGCACCGTGATGACCTCCTGGAGGTCGTCGCGGCTCTTGGAACTGACGCGCATCTCGTCACCGGTGACCTGCGTCTTGACGTTCTTCAGACCGGCGTCGCGCACGATCTTGCCGATCTTCTTCGCCACGTCCTGTTCGAGGCCCTCCTTGAGGGTCGCGGAGATGCGGTACTCCTTACCCGAGGCGGCGGGTTCACCCGCGTCCAGCGCCTTCAGGGACACCCCGCGCTTGATGAGCTTGGTCTGCAGCACGTCGAGGACGGCCTTCACGCGGTCCTCGGAGTTGGCGATCATGAGGATCGTCTCCCCGCTCCACCGGACGTCCGCCCCGGTGCCCTTGAAGTCGTAGCGCTGGGCGATCTCCTTCTCGGCCTGGTTGAGGGCGTTGTCGACCTCCTGGCGATCCACCTTGCTGACGACGTCGAACGACGACTCGCTGGGCACGCGAGAACTCCTCATGTTGTGGGCTGACCAGCACTGCTGCGGTACCGCTGAGGATCACTGCCGGCGGGTGCTGCTGGCAGGTGCTGGTGACGTGGGCCGGGCTGTCGAGTTGTGAACTACACCCCGGGGGTTGCTATCCTCTCATTCGCTGCTGGTGATGCCAGTGGCATTGGCGGGTTGCCCGAGTGGCCAAAGGGAGCGGATTGTAAATCCGCCGGCGTAGCCTACGTTGGTTCGAATCCATCACCCGCCACGTCATGCCTGCGACCCGGGTCCGGCAACGGTCCCGGGTCGTGGCGTGTAGGCTCTCCTAGCGTCACAGAGAGTCAGACGATGTGACCGGCCCCGGTAGCTCAGTGGTAGAGCACTTCCTTGGTAAGGAAGAGGTCTCGAGTTCAATCCTCGATCGGGGCTCGCAAGCCCGGGGGTTCCATACCCGCCGGGAGCTCGGCGGAGTAGCTCAGTTGGTAGAGCAAGCGGCTCATAATCGCTGTGTCGTGGGTTCAAGTCCCGCCTCCGCTACAGCTCACCTCACAGATCGAGCGGGCACCCTCCGGTGGCCGCTCGTTCCGTGTCCGGATGCGCTGGCCGCGTCGTCTACCCTGGGACGAGATCGCGGCGCATGCGTCGCCCGCAGGACCTCCAGAAGCTGAGAGAAGGCATCCGCCGTGGCCAAGACCACCGACGTCCGCCCCAAGATCACCATGGCTTGCACCGAGTGCAAGGAGCGGAACTACATCACCAAGAAGAACCGGCGCAACGATCCCGACCGGCTCGACCTGGCGAAGTTCTGCCCGCGCTGCGGCAAGAAGACCACCCACCGCGAAACCCGCTGATCCGCGAGGTGGCCCGCCCATGACGACCGTCAGTGTCGACGAGTCGTTCCAGGGTCGGGTTTACCCCGCGGCCGGCTCGACCGCGGTCACTGCCGACACGGTCCGGGCCTTCGCCCGAGCGGTGCGGGCGGCGCACCCGGCACACCACGAGACCGTAGCCGCCCAGGCGCTTGGTCACGCTGACGTCGTGGCTCCACCTACCTACGCCGTGATCCTCGCGCAGCAAGCGGAGTCGCAGTTCATCACCGATCCCGCAGCCGGTATCGACTTCTCCCGAGTCGTGCATGCGGAGGAACGCTTCGTCCATCACCGGCCGATCGTGGCGGGAGACGACGTCGAAGCAGTGCTCCATGTCGACCGTGTCCGGATCGTGGCGGGCAACGCCATGCTCACCACCCGCGTCGAACTCACGCTCACCGACGGTTCCCCGGTCAGCACCGTGACCTCCACGCTCGTGGTCCGGGCGCCGGAACCGGCGGTCGAGAACACGACGGACGAGCGCGCATGAGCCCTTCGTTCTCCGAGGTCGAGGTCGGTACCGACCTTCCGGGCGCACGCTTCGAGGTGTCGCGTGCAGATCTCCGTGCCTACGCCGAGGCGTCGGGGGACCGCAATCCGATCCACCTCGATGAGTTGGTCGCGCGCTCCGTCGGGCTGCCGGACGTCATCGCCCACGGCATGCTGACGATGGGCCTCGCCGGCAGTGTGGTCACCGACTGGGTCGGCGTCGCGGGTGCCGTCCTGTCCTTCGGCACGAAGTTCACCGCCCCCGTCGTCGTGGCCGCCGACGCACCCGCTGTCATCGAGGTCGTCGCCACCGTCACGGCCCGCGACGAGGACGCCCGCACCGTCGTGGTCGAGCTCACCGTCACGAGTGCCGGGGTCACGGTGCTCGGCCGCGCCAAGGCGGTCGTCGCCTTGTCATGAGCACCGCGATGCCGGTGGTGGTGCGCGCGCGGACGGCCGTCTACTCGGCCTTCGCCCTCAACGGGTTCTTCATGGCGTCCTGGGTCTCGCGCATCCCCTCGGTACGCGACACCCTCGGCCTCAGTGCCGGGGGCCTGAGCGTCCTGTTGCTGTCGCTCTCGCTCGGGTCGGTCATCGCGATGCCTCTCGCGGGCGCCGTCGTCCTGCGCATCGGGCGGGCCAGGACGGTCTTCGGGGGCGCGCTCGCGATCTCGGTGGGCCTCCTCGCCCTCGCCCTCGCCGTCGACGGTCTCCGCCTCGTCCCGCTCGCCGCGGCGGGATTGTTCGTGGCGGGGGCGGGGACGGCCTGTTGGGACGTCTCGATGAACGTGGAGGGTTCCGCCGTCGAACGGCGTCTCGACCGGGCGATCATGTCCCGCTTCCACGCGAGCTGGAGCCTGGGCACCGTGGTCTCGGCCGGCGTCGGGGTGCTGCTGCTCGCGCTGGGTGTGGCGACCTGGGTGCACCTGTGCGCCGTGGCGGTGCTCGTGGTCGTCGGTGCGGGGTGGGCCACGCGTCACTTCCTGGATTCTCAACCGTCCGAGACCGACGGTCGGCCTGCGCCCGCGGGCATCGGCCTGGGTCGCGCCTGGCGCGAGCCGCGCACGCTGCTCATCGGCGTCCTCGTGCTCTGCATGGCCTTCGTCGAGGGCACGGCCAACGACTGGCTCGCGC
>JBPBQU010000566.1:0-7187 GCA_050955085.1 Janthinobacterium lividum
GGGCACCGGTCGCAGCATCGCGATGCCGACCGGGCCCGCGCCCGGCAGCCCCCGGGAGAGCAGCAGCCGCAGGCTGGCCTCCGCACCCGCGGCGAGGTCCGTCACGAGCGAGGTCACCAGCCCGGTCCAGGCCGCGCGCCCGGGTGCGGGCAGGTCCAGCAGTGCCGCGGAACGCTCGAAGCGGTCCAGGTGCGCCTCGAGGCTGAGGATGCGCACCGGCGGTCCACCGAGAACGCGCAGCGTCTCGAAGCAACCGTCACCGCGGGCCAGGCCGAGGTCGTCGGCACCGACGAGCGGGGCGTCCCAGGCCACCTCGCCTCGACCCAGGACGGCCGTTCGGCGCGCAACGGTGGGCACCTGGCTTCTCGGCTGAGTCGTCACGGCCCCGAGTCTGGCGCACTCGCCGGCACCCGCTGGCGCACCCGAGGGAGAACACCCGCGCCGCCTGCGGGGTCGCTCGCTACCATCAGGGCTGACAGCACCAGCCGGGGAGTACCCCCTCAGCACGGAGGCGAACGGCCCCTCGGGGCGATCATGGCCAGCATGGAACCCACCACCCCCGCGGGCAGTGAGCCCGCCCCGCTCGCGCGACACGTCATCGTGGTGCCGCCCGAGATCGCCATGGTGTCGCTCCTCGGAGCCCGCGACGAGCTGCTGCGGGTTCTGGAACGCGCCTTCCCCACGGCCGACGTCCTCGTGCGCGGCAACGAGATCCGGGTCACGGGGGCGCCCGGCGAGGTCGCCCTGCTCGACCGCCTCGTCGAGCAGATGACCGAGGTGCTGCGCGCCGGTCAGCCGCTGTCCCGAGACGCCGTGGAGCGATCCGTGAAGATGCTGCGTGCGGCCGCGGCCGGCACCGCCGACGACCGGCCAGCGGACGTTTTGACGATGAACATCCTCGCCAGCCGGGGACGTACGATCCGGCCGAAGACGGTGAACCAGAAGCGTTACGTGGAAGCGATCGACGAGCACACGATCGTGTTCGGGATCGGCCCGGCCGGGACCGGGAAGACGTACCTGGCGATGGCCAAGGCCGTGCAGGCGCTGCAGGCGAAGCAGGTCAACCGCATCGTGTTGACCCGTCCCGCGGTCGAGGCCGGTGAGCGGCTCGGCTTCCTGCCCGGCACCCTCACCGACAAGATCGACCCCTACCTGCGTCCGCTCTACGACGCGTTGCACGAGATGCTCGACCCGGACGCGATCCCCCGGTTGATGGCCGCCGGGACCATCGAGGTCGCACCGCTGGCCTACATGCGCGGGCGCACGCTCAACGACGCGTTCATCATCCTCGACGAGGCGCAGAACACCTCGCCCGAACAGATGAAGATGTTCCTCACCCGTCTCGGGTTCGGGTCCAAGATCGTCGTGACGGGTGACGTCACCCAGGTCGACCTGCCCAGCGGCACCGACTCCGGTCTGCGCGTGGTGCAGGACATCCTCGAGGGCATCGAGGACGTGCACTTCTCCCACCTCACGAGCAGCGACGTCGTCCGGCACCGCCTGGTGGGGGAGATCGTCGACGCCTACGGACGCTGGGAGCAGACTCCTGGCCGTGCGCTGCGTCCCGACCAGCGGGGCCGTCGATGAGCATCGAGGTCGTCGACGAGAGTTCCTTCGCCGAGTCCCGCGGCGTCGACACGATCGAGGTCCACGACCTCGCGCGCTACGTGCTCGAGGAGATGCGGGTCCACCCGCTCGCCGAGTTGTCCGTTCTCCTGATCGACTCCGAGGCCATGGCCCGCCTGCACGTGCAGTGGATGGACGAAGCGGGCCCGACGGACGTCATGTCCTTCCCCATGGACCAGCTGCGTCCCGGCCGGGAGGGGCAGACCTCCGAGCCCGGTCTGCTGGGCGACGTCGTCGTCTGTCCCGAGGTGGCCGCCGCCCAGGCCGCGGCGTCGGGCCACGCCACGGCCGACGAGGTCCTGCTGCTCGTGACGCACGGCATCCTGCACCTGCTGGGTTACGACCACGTCGAACCGGAGGAGGAGCGCGACATGTTCACCCTGCAGCGCCGCCTCGTCCTCGGCTTCCTCGCGCGCATCGGACGGCCGGGGGACCCGACCCCCACCGTCGGGCACCGCGCGCTGCCCGGTTCCGAGCACCGCACGACCGGTGCGCAGGACTGAGTGATGGGCGCCCCCGCAGTCCCGTTGCTGCTGCTCGCCCTCGTCCTGGTCGTCGTGGCGGCGCTGGTGACCGCGGCCGAGTCGGCGTTGGCCGGGACCTCGAAGCGACGGGCTCGTGAACTCGCCCTGGACGGCCGTCGCGGCGGTGACGTGCTGCTGCAGGTCGTGGAGTCCGTGGCCCCCGTCATCACCGTCTGCACCTTGCTGCGGGTCGTGTTCGAGACCCTGGCCGCGGTGTGCGTCACCGTGGTCGTCGCGAGCTGGGTCGAGGCGTGGTGGCTGGTGCTGCTGCTGGCGGGGTTGGGCATGTCCGGGCTGGACTTCGTCCTCGTCGGCGTCGGTCCGCGCACCCTCGGGCGCCTGCACGCCGAGGTGGTCGGTCTCGCGGCCGCCCCGGTCCTGGCTCCCCTCACCCGCCTGTTCGGGCCGCTGGCCCAGGGGCTGGTGGCGATCGGCAACGCGGTCACGCCGGGACGCGGGTTGCGCCACGGCCCCTTCGGTTCGGAGGCCGAACTGCGCGAGATCGTCGAACTCGCGGGGGAGACCTCGGTCATCGAGGCCGGGGAACACCGGATGATCCACTCGGTCTTCGCACTCGGGGACACCCTCGTACGCGAGGTGATGGTGCCGCGCACGGACATCGTCTCCGTGCGCCGGGGCACCGGGCTGCACGATGTCGAGGCACTGCTGTTGCGCTCGGGTTTCTCCCGGATGCCGGTCGTGGGTGACGACGCCGACGACGTGCTCGGGATGGTGTACCTCAAGGACGTCGCCCGCCGTTTCCACACCGACCCGGTCTCGGCCCGGGCCGACGTCGCCGAGCACGTGGCGCGTTCACCCGTCTTCGTTCCCGACAGCCTGCCCGTCGACGACCTCCTCAAGCAGATGCAGCGCGATTCCACGCACGTCGCGATCGTCGTCGACGAGTACGGCGGCACCGCGGGGTTGGTGACCATCGAGGACGCCATCGAGGAGATCGTGGGTGACATCGCCGACGAGTACGACCGAGCGGCCCCGGACGTGGAAGTGCTGGCGGACGGGGGTTTCCGGGTCTCGACCCGGTTGCCCGTGGACGAGCTGGGCGAACTGTTCGACCTCGAGATCGACGACGAGGACGTCGACAGCGTCGGTGGCCTGCTCGCCAAGTCCCTCGGTGAGGTCCTGGTCCCCGGTGCCGTCGGTGAGGCTCACGGGTTGCGGATGGAGGCCGACCTCAAGGCCGGCCGGCGCAACCAGGTGCGCACGATCCTCGTTCATCAGATCGACCCCTCCGAGCGTGAGCTCGTGGAGGACAACGCCGGGAGGCCGCACTATGACTGAAGAACGTCCATGACCCAGAACCCGATGTCCCAGAACCCGGTGACCCAGAACCCGGTGACCCAGAACCCGATGTCCCAGCACCGTTCGGGCTTCGCCTGCCTCGTGGGCCGTCCCAACGCTGGCAAGTCCACGCTGACCAACGCGCTCGTGGGTCAGAAGGTGGCCATCACCTCGAGCCGGCCCCAGACCACCCGGCACACGATCCGCGGCATCGTCAACCGTCCCGACGCACAGCTCGTGCTCGTCGACACCCCTGGCCTGCACCGACCGCGGACCCTGCTCGGGCAGCGGCTCAACGACCTCGTCCACGCGACCCTCGCCGAGGTCGACGTGGTGGCGGTCTGCCTCCCTGCGGACGAGAAGATCGGCCCGGGTGACCGGTTCATCGTCCAGGCGCTCGCCGCTCTCCCGCGTACCGTCCGGGTCGCACTGGTCACCAAGACCGACAAGGCGTCGAAACAGCAGGTCGCCGAGCAGCTCATGGCGGTCGCGGCGTTGGGCGAGGAACTCATCGAGGGTGGTTTCGCCGACGTCGTCCCCGCGTCGGCGCTGACGGGGGAGCAGGTCGAGGTCGTGGCCGACGTCCTGCTCGGACACCTGCCCACCGGGCCCCGCCTCTACCCCGACGGTGAACTCACCGACGAGCCCGAGACGATCATGATCGCGGAGCTCATCCGGGAGGCCGCCCTCGAAGGGGTGCGCGACGAACTCCCGCACTCCCTCGCGGTCGTCGTCGAGGAGCAGACCCGCCGCGAGAACGGTCTGCTCGAGGTCCACGTCTGGCTCTATGTCGAACGTGACAGCCAGAAGGGCATCATCATCGGCCGGGCCGGGGCTCGGTTGAAGGACGTCGGGACCCGGGCGCGTCGTTCCATCGAGGCACTGCTGGGTGAGAAGGTCCACCTCGACCTGCGCGTCAAGGTCGCCAAGGACTGGCAGCGTGACCCGAAGCAGTTGCAGCGTCTGGGGTTCTGAGAGCGCGTGAACCGCAGTTGGTGGGTGTTCACCGCCCGCGACACCCGCGATCTCCTGGTGTCCCTGATCCCGACGGCCCTCGCGCTGTGGATCAGTGTCCACCTCGTCGCCGGGGTCGAGGTGTCCTCGCCGTTCTGGTTGCTGGCGTCGGCGGCCGTGCTGGCGATCGGCGACCTTTTCGCCCGGCTGGTGCTGGGTCCGCTGGTCTCCGTGGTCGGACCGCTGGTGACGGTTCTGCTCGGGGTGGGTGTGCAGTTGTTGCTGTTGCACACGGCGCTGACGGCGGTCCCGGGGTTGAGTCTGACCTCACTCAGCGCGTTGTGGCAGGTGTACTTCTGGACGGGTCTGGTGGCCGTGTGCGCTCGTTGGGTGGTCGGATCCAACGACAGCCGCTGGGTGGTGCGGGAACTGCTGCGCCACCGCCCGCGCCGCCGCGACGAACCCTGCGAACCCGGATTGCTCGTGGTGCAGATCGACGGGCTGTCCATGCCGCTGTTGCAGTTCGGCCTGCACTCGGGAACCCTCACGACGATCGCCCGGTGGTTGCGCGAAGGCAGCCACCATGCGGTGGGCTGGCGCGCGCAGCTGCCCTCGACGACCCCGGCCAGCCAGGCGGGTTTCCTGCACGGCAGCACCGAGGGGATCCCCGCGTTTCGCTGGTGGGACCCGCAACTGCGCCGGGTGCTGGTGTCCAACCGTCCGGCGGACGCCGCGGTCATCGAGTCCCGGGCCCGGGCCGCGGCCCACGCGGCGGGCCGATCCGGGCTGTTGCGCGAGAACGGGGCGAGCATCGGCAACGTGTTCTCGGGTGAGGCCCCGCACGCCCACCTCGTCGTCTCGACCTCACGCGCCGGTGGTTCCGGGCGGCCCTACCTGCGTTATGTGGCGCGCCCGTTCGTGCTGCTGCGCAGCCTGCTGCTCACCGTCGGGGAGATCGTCAAAGAGGTCTACCAGGGTTGGCAGCAGCGGGTCCGCCGCGTGGAACCCCGAATCCCCCGTCGGGGGTGGTACATCCTGCTGCGCGCCGTGACGAACGCGCTGCTGCGAGACCTCAACGTCGCGCTGGTGGCCCAGGAACTGGCTCAGGGGCGTTCGACGGTGTTCGTCGACTTCCTCGACTACGACGAGGTCGCCCACCACGCCGGGGTCGCGCGGGCGGAGTCCCTCGACGCCCTCGCCGGGATCGATCGGGTGTTGCAGACCCTGGCCGACGTGGCGGCCGTCTCCCCGCGCGACTACCGCGTCGTCGTGGTCTCCGACCACGGGCAGGCGCAGGGCCCGACGTTCGAGCAGGTCGCGGGCCGTCGCTTCGAGGACGTCGTGACCGAACTCCTCGAGCATGACCCGCACAGTGCGACCGCCTCGGTCGCGACGGCGACGGGTGAGGAGGGGCGGGGCCGCGTGGACGTCCTGGTGCGTGATTTCGGGTCGCAGGCGAGGTCGGAGCGGGTGCGGAGCAGACGCGAACCGGAGACCTCGCAGCGGCCGGGGACGGACGACGTCGTCGTGGCCACCGCGGGCTGCACGGCGTTGCTGAGCGTGCCGGACGCACCGTCCGGGCGGATCGACCTCGACGAGTTCGGCCGCCGCTGGCCCGCGCTCGTCGGTGGGTTGGTCGCGACCCCCGGGGTGGGGTTCGTGGTGGGCCGCCGCGCCGGGACCGTGCTGGCGCTGGGACCGAGCGGCGAGCACGACCTCGTGACGGGTCGGGTGAGTGGCGAGGACCCGCTCGTCGACGTGGGCCCGCGAGCGGGCGCTGAACTGCTGCGGATGATGCGTTTCGACACGGCCCCGGCGCTGTTCGTGCATTCTCGTGTCGACCCCGTGACGGGTGAGGTGCACGCCTTCGAGGAGCAGGTCGGCTCGCACGGTGGCCTCGGTGGTTGGCAGAACGCCGCGGTCCTCGTGCACCCCGCCGACTGGCCGATCGACGAGGACCTGCTCGACCGCAGCGTTGCCGGTGAGGCGCTCATCGTCGGTGCGGCGAGCGTGCACGAACAGTTGGTGCGCTGGCAGCAGCGCGCACGGAGCGCGGAACCGGCCATGATCGGTGAGGAGAACGCCTCGTGAGCGTGCACTTCAGGTGGCTGGGGCACTCGAGCGTCACCGTCGACGTGGCGGGCCTGCGGATCGTCACCGATCCCCTGCTGCGCAACGGTCTCGCCCATCTGCGCCGTCGCCCGCCCGCACCCCGCCCGCAGGACGTCGCCGGGTGCCACCTCGCCCTGGTCTCGCACCTGCACCACGACCACTGCGATATCGCCTCGTTGCGCCGGTTGGGCGCCGACGTCGTCGTGGCGCCCCCGCGGGCTGCGGACTGGTTGCAGCGCAAGGTCCCCGGCACTCGGGTCGTCGAGGTCGCGGTAGGGGAGACGGCTACCGTGTCGCTCCCCGGCCGGGCGGGCGTCGTCGACGTCGAGGTGACGGCGCTGCCGGCTCACCACGACGGGCACCGGAGCGTGGGGTGGATCGACGGCGCGCCCCGGGACGCCGTCGCCGTCGAGCACCTCGTCCGGATCCCGGGGGCGTTCTCCCGCCGGGATCCCGACGACCTGTTGCTGTGGGCGATCGGCGACACCGGGGATTTCCCCGGCTCCGACGCGGTTCTCGCGGCGGCCGGTCGCGCACCCGACGTCACTCTCGTCCCGGTGGGCGGGTGGGGCCATACCCTCGGTCCGCACCACCTCGACCCGCGCCAGGGCGCGGCACTCTGCGCCCGGGTGGGTCCGCGGTTCTCGATCCCCGTGCACTGGGGGACCCTGC
>JBPBQU010000567.1:0-6903 GCA_050955085.1 Janthinobacterium lividum
CCTCGCGGATGTTGGCGAGGAACTTGTTGCCCAGCCCCTCACCCTCGCTGGCGCCTTTCACGATACCGGCGATGTCGACGAAGGACACCACCGCCGGCACCGTCTTCTCGCTGGAGAACACCTCGGCAAGGGTGTCCAGGCGGGCGTCCGGCAGCGCGACGACACCCACGTTCGGCTCGATCGTGGCGAACGGATAGTTCGCCGCGAGCGCGTCGTTCTTGGTGAGCGCGTTGAAGAGGGTGGACTTGCCGACGTTGGGCAGTCCGACGATGCCGATGGTGAGGGCCACGGAGACAGGAGCTTACCGGCGTGGCCGGAACCCCTTCGCGATCCTGGAGTCGCAGAGCCCAGGAGGGCCGTACCCGGGCCGTGTCGGCAGCAGGTGGCACAGTCCGCGACATGATCGTCGGCCCCGCCCTGCTCCTCCTGCTCTGCCTGCTCTGCCTGCTCGGAGGCCTCGTCACCGGCGCCCTGCTCGCACGAGCGACAGCGAGGGCTTCGGCCACACCGGCCGAAGCCGCGGTACGGGCCGAGCGGGATCTGCTGCGCGACCGGGTCGTCGACCTCGAGGACCGTGTCCTCGGGGGGCAGGAACTCAGCGCGGTGGTCTCACCGGTGGCCGCCACGCTGGACCGGGTCGAGGCGCAGGTGCGCACCCTGGAACGGGATCGCGTGGAGCAGTACGCGCGGCTTACCGAACAGCTCGCCGCCGTCACCGCGGGGGCGGCCGAGCTGCGCAGCGAGACGGCGACGCTGGCCGGGGCGTTGCGGGCGTCGAGCTCGCGCGGGTCCTGGGGGGAGGTCCAGCTGCGCCGCGTGGTGGAGCACGCCGGCATGCTCGACCGCGTCGACTTCGTCGAGCAGGCCGCACTGACCACCCGCTCCGGGCGGTCCGTACGCCCCGACCTCGTGGTTAACCTGCCGGGCGGCAAGCATGTCGTGGTCGACGCCAAGGCTCCGCTGGCCGCCTTCCTGCGGGCGGGTGAGGCGGGTGACGACGCGGGCCGGCGCGCCGAGTTGCTGGGCCACGCCCGCGCCCTGCGCACTCACGTGGACGCACTGGCCGCCAAGGAGTACCCCAGCGCCGTCGAGGACTCCCCCGACGTCGTCGTCTGCTTCATCCCGGGCGAGGCGTTCCTCGCTGCGGCCTGCGAGGCCGACCCGGCCCTGCTCGAGCACGCCATGTCCAGACGGGTCGTGCTCGCGACACCCACGACCCTGCTCGCCCTGTTGCGCACCGTCGCGCTGACCTGGCAGCAGGACGCCGTCGCGGGCAACGCGCGGGAACTGTTCGCCGTAGGACGGGAACTGTACGAACGACTCGGCACCCTCGGTGGGCACACCGCCTCGCTCGGCCGCACGCTGCACCGGGCGGTGGAGGACTACAACCGCTTCGTCGGCACGCTGGAGCGCCGGGTGTTCGTCTCGGCCCGCCGCATCCGCGACCTCGACCTCGCCGATGACGACATCCCCACGGTCAGCCCCTTGGAGGACGCCGTTCGGCCACTGAGCGCACCGGAGCTCCTCGAGGACGCCGACAACGATCCGATCCCGTGGCGACCCAATGCCTCCCGGGAGACCGACCGTGATCTCAGAGTGGCGTCACGGGCAGTTGGCGACGCTTCGTAGCTTCCTTCAGGTCCCGGCGCAGGTCGGTCGGCAACGAGAACACGAGATCCTCCTGAGCGGTCGTGACCTCCTCCACCGTCGCGAACCCGCGCTCCGCGAGATACCTGACGACGTCGCGGACGAGGATCTCCGGTACCGAGGCGCCCGAGGTGACCCCCACGGTCGTGACGCCCTCCAACCAGGACTCATCGATCTCGTAGGCGCCGTCGACCCGGTGGGAGGCGTTCGCACCGGCGTCCAGCGCCACCTCGACGAGGCGCACGGAGTTCGAGGAGTTCGCCGACCCGACGACGATGACGAGTTCGGCCTCCGGAGCGATCTTCTTGACCGCCACCTGGCGGTTCTGGGTCGCATAGCAGATGTCGTCGCTGGGCGGGTCCTGCAGGTTGGGGAACCGCTCACGCAGTCGGCGCACCGTCTTCATCGTCTCGTCGACGCTGAGCGTGGTCTGCGAGAGCCAGACGAGGTTGTCGGGATCCTTGACCTGCACCGTGTCGGCGATCGCCGGGTTGTCCACGACCGTGATGTGCTCGGGCGCCTCACCGGCGGTGCCCTCGACCTCCTCGTGACCGGTGTGGCCGATGAGCAGGATCTCCGCGTCCTGGCTGGCGAAGCGGACGGCTTCACGGTGCACCTTGGTGACGAGCGGGCAGGTCGCGTCGATGGTCTTCAACGACCGCGCATCGGCAGCCGCGCGCACCGCGGGGCTGACCCCGTGGGCCGAGAAGACGAGGTGCTCCCCCGTCGGCACCTCGTCGGTCTCGTGCACGAAGATCGCACCGCGCTCCTCCAGCGTTCGCACGACGTGCTTGTTGTGCACGATCTCCTTGCGGACGTAGACGGGCGCCCCGTAGAGCTCGAGGGCCTTCTCCACCGCGATCACGGCCCGGTCGACCCCGGCGCAGTACCCGCGCGGCGCCGCCAGCAGCACGCGCTTCCCGCCGTCCCAGGAGGACCGCCGAGCGTCCGCCGCCAGAACGGAGGTGTCGTTGCAGTCGGCGCTCGTGACGGGTGTGCTGTCGGACGCGGGGGCGAGCGGGGTTGTCGTCACGACGCCATGATAAGTGCCCAGGTAGAGCCGTCGCCGTGCCCGGATCCCCCCGTCCATTCCCCGACGAGACCACCTCCGACGAACCCGACCACGGCGCAGGAGGGCTGGGGCCCCGACGGAGCGCCACCCTCCCCAGGGGTCGATCAGGGAGACTGACGCCGTGCCCGCCGAGCCCGTCCCCCGCCGCCCGACCTCAGCCGGTGAGACGACCGCGGAGAACCCGTGGCCCGTCCGGCTGCTCGCGGCCAAGATGGACGCCTACATCGCGAAGATGCCCTGGACCTGGGTCGAGGGACAGATCGTGCAGGTCAACGACCGGCCGGGTGCCTCCCTCGTCTTCGTGACCCTGCGCGACGCGGACACCGACATGTCGTTGCCGGTCACGATCGCGCGGCGCGTGCTGATGCGGTTGCGAGAGGCTCTGCCCGACGGCCTCGCCCACGGGACCCGGGTCGTCGTGCACGCGAAACCCGAGTTCTTCGCCAGACGTGGCAACCTCAGTCTCGCCGCGGACGACGTACGCCCCGTCGGCGTGGGGGAACTCCTCGCCCGCCTCGAACACCTCAAACGCGTCCTGCGCAGCGAAGGGGTGTTCGACGCGGCGCGCAAGCGGCAGCTGCCGTTCCTGCCGCACACCGTCGGTCTCGTCTGCGGACGGGCCAGCGCCGCGGAACGTGACGTCGTCGAGAACGCGCGGTCCCGGTGGCCCGCGGTGCGTTTCGAGATCCGTGAGGTCGCAGTCCAGGGCCCCAACGCGGTCACCGAGGTCGTCGACGCGGTCCGCGACCTCGACGCCGACCCGCACGTCGAGGTGATCGTCATCGCACGCGGGGGTGGCAGCGTCGAGGATCTGCTGCCCTTCAGCAACGAGGCGATGGTCCGCGCGATCGCCGCGGCCGCGACCCCCGTCGTCTCCGCGATCGGGCACGAGGTCGACTCCCCGCTGCTCGACCTGGTCGCCGACGTCAGAGCCTCCACACCCACCGATGCGGCCCGGCTCATCGTCCCCGACGTGGGCGAGGAACTCGCCGGCCTCCGGCAGCTGCGCTCGCGGGCACGACGCGGGATCGAGGGCCGGGTGGACCGCGAGGTGGCACACCTGCGGGCCCTGCGCAGCCGCCCCGTCCTCGCCTCCCCGCACGTCCTGGTGCAGACCAGGGAGGCGGAGGTGGAGCGGGTGCGCGAACGCGCGCGACGCGCCCTCGGCGCCCGTCTCGACCGCGCGGACGTCGACGTCGACCACCTGCGCACGAGCGTCCGCGCCCTCTCGCCGCGCTCGACCCTCCTGCGCGGTTACGCCGTGGTCCAGGGCCCCGACGGCCACCTGGTCACCGAACCCGGCGACGCGCCGACGGGTAGTGCCCTGCGCATCCGGCTCGCCGACGGCGAACTGGCCGCCACGGCGGACTAGGGTTCCCGACCGTGTCCGAGACCCCCGAGACCGCCCGACCCCGACCGGCCCAGCTCAGTTACGAGCAGGCCCGCGACGAACTCGTCGACGTGGTGCGCACCCTCGAGACCGGCGGCACCGGTCTCGAGGAGTCCCTGGCCCTGTGGGAGCGCGGCGAGGCACTCGCCGATCGCTGCCAGCAGTGGCTCGACGGGGCCCGGGCCCGCCTCGACGCGGCCCGGGGAGAAGACAGCCCGCAGGACTGAGCCCGGCAGGGGCGCCGGTCAGGAGGTCGCCGGGGCTCCCCACGTCGAGCCGACCGCGGCCCAGCCGTCCTCCGTCGCGGTCACCAGCTCGGCGAGCACCGGGTAGTCGGCCTCACCCGTGACGACGAGGGAGATGTCGTCCTGGGTGCGCACGAGACTGTGCCGGTCGCGGTCCTCCTGAAGATAGCGACTCCACTGCTCCCCCGAGATCTGCGTCGTGCCGTCCTCGTCACCGCCCGCCGTCTGCGCCTTCTGCCAGCCGGGAGTCGGATCGCGGGCGATCTCGACCGCGAGGTACTCACCCGCACCGGTGCGGTACTGCACGTGCCAGGTGGACACGTCGTCGGTGGAGCGGTTGACCTGGGCCGAGATGGCCCGCCAGGACGCATCGAGACCGCGCGGCACGGGGGCGACGAAGGTGAGCTGCGACTGTGCCCCCGAGGCGGCGTTGACGACATCGACCGCCGGCTGCTCGATGGCGTTGGGACGGGGCACCAGCCACACGACGACACCCACCATCACGAGGATCACGGCCATCGAGATCACCATCGACCAGACACTCCCCGCGTGCCGTGTCCGCGGCACCCCGCGCGGATCCTCCCCGGAAGCCACGGTCGGGGTGGGACCTGCATCGGGGGCGCTACCGGTCGTGCTCACCCCCCCATGGTGACGGATAGCATCGGGCCCCGACGACGCGCGTCGACTGCTGGAGGTCACCCATGTCCACAAGCCCGACCCCGACCACCTCACCCGCGCTACCCCCGGCGTTGGCAGTCGGCACCGAAGCCCCTGACCGCAACCTCGCCATGGAGCTGGTGCGGGTGACCGAAGCGGCCGCCATGGCCGGTGGCCGCTGGGTGGGACGCGGTGACAAGAACAAGGCCGACGGCGCCGCGGTGAACGCGATGCGCACCCTGATCGGGACGGTCAGCATGGCCGGTACGGTCGTGATCGGCGAGGGTGAGAAGGACAACGCACCCATGCTCTTCAACGGTGAACGCGTCGGCGACGGCACGGGCGCGGAGTGCGACGTCGCCGTCGACCCGATCGACGGGACGACGCTGACCGCCCGCGGCATGCCGAACGCGGTCGCGGTGCTCGCCGTCGCCGAGCGCGGCACGATGTACGACCCGAGCGCGGTCTTCTACATGGACAAGCTCGTCGTGGGTGCGGAGGCCGCCGACGTCGTCGACATCCGCCTGCCCGTCAAGGAGAACGTCCGCCGCCTCGCCAAGGCGAAGAAGCGATCGGCGGAGGACATCACCGTCTGCATCCTCGACCGCCCCCGCCACGCGAAGCTCGCCGAGGACGTCCGCGACGCGGGTGCGCGCATCAAGTTCATCTCCGACGGTGACGTCGCGGGTGCGGTCATGGCGGCCCGCGAGGGCACCGGCGTCGACCTCCTGCTGGGGATCGGCGGCACCCCCGAGGGCATCATCACGGCCTGCGCGATCCACTGCCTCGGCGGCACGATCCAGGGGAGACTGTGGCCTCGCGACGACGACGAGAAACAGAAGGCGCTGGACGCCGGTCACGACCTCGACGCCGTCCTCGACACCCACCAGCTGGTGAACAGCGACAACGTGTACTTCGTCGTCACGGGTATCACCGACGGTGAACTGGTCGGGGGTGTGCGCTATCGCGGCGACAGCATCAGCACGTCCAGCATCGTCATGCGCAGCAAGTCCGGCACGATCCGCCGTGTGGAGTCAGAGCACAAGTTGTCCAAGCTGAAGGCCTACGCCGCGGTCGACTTCACCGGACCCCGGTGATCTGACGTGACTTCTGAGAACGTCACACCGTCGCGGCCGCGAATGGTCGTCATCGGTGAAGCCCTTGTCGACGTCGTCCGCACCGCCACCGGAACGGTCAGTGACCACCCCGGTGGCAGTCCGCTGAACGTGGCCTACGGCCTCGGCCGTCTCGGGCACGACGTGTCGCTGCTGACCCGCCTCGGCGATGACGAGTACGGCAAGCTGTTGCGCTCCCACCTCGACTCCGCCGGCGTGCAGCTCTTTCCCGGATCCGTGGACGAGCTGGCGACCTCGGTGGCGCGCGCGCAGATCGACGCCGAGGGCAAGGCCAGCTACGAGTTCGACGTCAGCTGGCGACTGCTCGAGACGACGCTGCCGACCGACGTGGACCTCGTCCACACCGGGTCCATCGGAGCCGCCGTGAGCCCTGGGGCGGATACCGCCCTCGAACTGCTGCGCTCCGTTCAGGGCCGGGCCACCACGAGCTACGACCCGAACATCCGGTCGATGTTCTTCGACGACCGCGACCAGGCGCTGGCGCGGGTCGAGTCGTTCGTCGACGTCGCCGACGTCGTCAAGGCCTCGGACGAGGATCTGGCCTGGTTGCTGCCCGGTGCGGACGTGGAGGACATCGCCCGGCGCTGGCAGCAACGGGGCCCCGCTCTCGTCGTCGTCACCCGTGGCGCAGACGGTGCGCTCGCCGTGGCCGGTGCGGGAGAGCTGCACATCGCCACCCCCAAGACCGACGTGGTGGACACCGTGGGGGCCGGTGACGCCTTCATGTCCGGGCTGTTGCATGCCCTCGCGATGCAC